>JAKPOE010000042.1 GCA_029548025.1 Spirochaetota bacterium | reverse complement strand
CCATATATAGGCGCCCTGATTATTTTTTATGGATTCACCGGTTGCAGGTCCGTATTTTTCTTCCATCTTTTTCTTTACATCATCAAGGGCAATATAGGGGAATTGAATAATAACATAGAAAAGTTTTGGTTGTTGTGGTTCGGTAGATGTTTGATTGTATTCGGGATAAAAAAATCCATAGCGATATTCAAGATCACCATCACGGGATATAATGATGCGTTTTTCATCCATGTAAATGATTCTGCCCGCTACATTATTTTTTACATCGTTTAAATAACTTCCCCATTTAACGTTGCCATATCCCTGTGCAATATTTTTTGCCTGCTTTGGTTGTGTAGTTTTTTCCTCTTTAGTTGGTTGCGGCTTTGCATTTTTATTTTGTGAATATGCAGGAAAAACCATAACAGAACAAATAATTGCAGCACATATTGCCTTTTTCATACCATTTTCCTTAAAAAATAGAATAATCTCACTCTTACATAATACTATCGGAAATATGTTCATGATAATCCATAGTATTTTAACAGAAAAATGGCACATATATGCAATCAAAAAATAAAAAATTGATGACAATACATGGCTATAGTATATTGAATTACTATAGCATACAAAAAGGATTGTCTATGGACCATCACCACGACCATTCACATGAACATGAGTATAGTCAGGGAAGTTTTATTCTTGTGGTAGTGCTCAATGTCATCATTACAGCGGCTGAATATATTGGTGGTATTATTTCAGGCAGCTTAGCCCTTATATCTGATGCAGGGCATAACCTTTCCGATGTCATCTCGCTTATACTGGGTTATATTGGGCAGAAGGTATCACAGCACAAACCCGGCAAGCGGTATTCGTTTGGGCTTAAACGTTTTGAGGTGCTCATTGCGCTTGTCAACGCATTAGCGCTGTTTGTTATAGGCGGATATATTATTGTTGAGGCTGTCCAGCGGTATGTACATGCTGAGCCCATCAATCCTGGAGTGATGCTGCCGGTAGCATGTATTGGTCTGGCGGGCAATGTCATCTCCATGCTTGTGCTGTATAAAAGCAGAGATGAAAATCTGAATCTTAAAGCAGCATTTCTGCACCTGCTGTACGATGCGGTTTCATCAATTGGGGTTATCATTACCGGCCTGGTGCTCATGGTTAACAATAGCTGGGTTATCCTTGACATAATAGTAAGCGTGGCGATAGCTCTCATGATTGTGGCAAGCTCCCTTGATATCATTAAAAGTTCAGTACGGATATTTTTGCAGGGGGTGCCGTCGCGACTTAATTTTGATGATGTATATAAGGCGCTTTTAACAATACCGGGCATTGCCAGTGTGCACGGATTGCATATATGGTCGGTTGATTCCAATGAGGTGTTTTTATCGTGTCACCTGTGTATTGATAAGGGCGATAGTTACTCTAATACTGATGCGCTGATAACAAAAATAAATGCCATGCTTGAAGAAAAATTTAATATTACCCACACCACATTGCAGGTTGAGCATAGCAACCTGTGCTCATTGAATGGTAATTGCTGCAGGTAGCAATGAGTGTGCATTTTAAACATCCTCAGCTGGAGCATGAGGTTGAATCCATTGCGGGCGTGTATGCCTATACCCATGAAAAACGTCTGTCTGTTGATGATAAAGAGATATTGTGTTTTATTGGATATGCCATTGCAAATAAAAGCTGTTGCGGGGTAGGAGGATGCATGTTTGCAACCGTTGCGGGTTTTTTACAGGAATATGCTGTACAAAAAGAGGGCGATAGTGTTATTTCAATGGTTGAACCTGTAAGCGATACCAGTACCCGTCAAAGGATTGAGGCAATGCTGCGTCTGGAGGGTATACAGCAGGTACAGTTTTATGCAGCATGAACTATGTTGCGTTATGTTTTCATGTATAAAAATGTGGTGATATTGACTTTACAACAGAAAAGGTTATTGTAAACTATATACTATTTTGGTAAATTCTTTGAATTTTTTAAGGGAAAATGATGATTGGTGAAATTAGTATGTTATCCAGGCCATTTATAAAATGGGCTGGTGGAAAATCTCAACTTATAGATAAAATAGATGAAAGATTACCATTAGAATTAAAAGAAAGAAAAATAACTACATATTTTGAGCCTTTTTTAGGTGGTGGAGCTGTGTTTTTTTATATTGCACAGAAATATTCAATAGAAAGGGCTATTTTATTTGATATTAATGCAGATCTCATAATAACATATAAAGTTGTCAAATATAATCCTGAAGAATTAATGCGTTTCATTGATTATTATAAGTCTTTTTATAATAGTTTGGATATTGAACAACAAAAAGATTTTTTTTACCGCATAAGACAAACTTATAACAAAAATAAAGTTAAAATCAATTTCAATGATTATAATAACGGATGGATTGAGCATGCAGCCCAGATGATTTTTTTAAATAAAACATGTTATAATGGATTATATCGATTAAATTCAAAAGGAGAGTTCAATGTCCCCTTTGGGAAATATAAAAATGTGAAATTTTATGATAAGGAAAATATATTATATAGTTCTGCATTATTACAAAAGGCAGAGCTATATATTTGTGATTTTGAAGAGATTATACATTATGATGTTAACAACGCGTTTATTTATTTTGATCCACCATACCGCCCTATAAGTCAGACAGCAAGTTTTACTTCATATAGTAAATTTGATTTCAGTGAAAATGATCAAATAAGATTGGCTAAAATATTTAAAGAATTAGATAAAAGAAATGCAAGACTTATGTTAAGTAACTCTGACCCTAAAAATGTTAATCTCAATGATGATTTTTTTGAAAAGCATTATAAAGGATTTAATATTCAAAGAGTATATGCAAATAGAATGATAAATTGTAATGGAGAGAAAAGGGGAAAGATTAACGAATTGATTATCACTAATTATTGATTGGAGATGGTTAATGGAAAGTTTTTCTGTTTACATGAAAACATTATTAGAAAAAATAAGAAATTCTTTAGATGATGATCTTAGTATTGATGAGGTAAGATTTATTATATCAAAAACTAATGAGTATTTTTTCACATATAAAGAACAATTGGGTCAAACATTTATTCTGGATGAATATTACGAATACTTTTCAGAATTCCACAAATTTTGGGAAAAATATCATAGGAAAATTTTAAATCCTTCTATTGATGAAAATAATTGTGAGCAAGTTGCAAATGTTTTAAAAAAATTATATGAATCAGAAAATGGTCAAAAACTTTTTTATGAACTTTATGATACAAAAAATCTTAAACCAGAAGAAATATGCCAGATTAGATATTTTTCAGCTAACCAGGATTTCAGGGGTTCTCGTGATTTTGAAGATTTATTTTTAATTTACTCAAGTGATCCTACTATCTTTGATAAGCAAAAAATTTATGATAATCCCGAAGATTTTTTAAAAAGTATTGGCATTACAAGTTTATCACAAAACGATAAACGCGTAAAGTATGCAAAAACTGCTGCTGAGATATTAATAAAGTTAAATATTGATGCTTTTAATTTATTTGAACATTTTGAAAGCGATATTTTTAAAATAAGAAATTTCCTTATAACTGACAACAGAGGAAGTGGATTCGGTAATAAAAAAACAGATATGTTTTTAAGGGATATGGTAGTACTTGGTGTTTGGAAAAATCCAAAAAACTTTGAAAAAATAGATGTGGCAAGTGACATCAACACAATTAAAGTTGCCTTGCGCACAAGAATTTTAAAAACAGAAATTCCACTGATATCAAGTTTTATGGATATCTTTTGTTATCAATATAGTTTAATTGATGAGATGAATGCATTGGCATGGAGAAAAGTGTGGGAAATTTGGAAGAATAAATATCCAGAATCTTGTATAGAAAGTCCTTGTTTGATGGATTATTTTATATATCGTATAATAGGTAGAGAGTTTTGTAAAGAATCTTTATGCATTTTTGAGTGTGAAGCAGAAAAACATGCTTTTCGGTGGCACTCGTCAAGGAACAGAACATGTCAAATTTGTAAAAAAAGTAAGGCAACAATTATTAAAAAAGTTTTACCATGTACGGATAGTGAAGGATATATTGCCATTCAAAAAAATGTTTTTGTTACAGGCAACGATGCTATATTCCCAAATGTCAATGAATGTCCGTTTGTTGTTGTATGTAACCCAAAAAGTGAAAATTTTAAAAAATTAAATCCGCCAAAATCAATTAGTATTTTAGGACAAACTGGCTGGGAAAGTGCAAGAACAAAAGCTGAAGAAGGAGGAGGAGGTTTAATGTCATAATATGCAGCTTAAAGATTTTAAAGAAGAATTAACTACTGTATGGTCATTTCCTGAAAGGGGAAAATGGGCTACGCATAATGCAAAGTATAGAGGTAATTATGCACCTCAAGTAGCAAGAAATTTGATACAAAGATATACAGAGCAATATGATTGGATACTTGATCCAATGGTAGGGTCTGGAACGTCATTAATTGAGGCAAAACTTTTATGTAGGAATATTATAGGAATTGATATCAATCCTTATGCTATTGAACTATCAAAAAAAGCCTTAAGCTTCGAGGTAGAAGATGGTAATTGTAAACAAGAAGCCTATGTAGGTGATGCAAGAAAACTGTCTAATATTTCTGATGAGTCAATAGATTTCATTATTTTTCATCCACCATATTTAAATATAATAAAATATTCTCAGGGTGTCATTAAAGAGGATTTATCAAATATTTCTAATGTTGGTAAATTTTTTGATGAAATTGAAATTATTGCCAAAGAGTTATTAAGGGTCTTGAAACATGATAAATATTGTGCAGTGTTAATAGGCGATACAAGGAAAGGTCAGCACTATATACCACTTTCATATTTTTTATTACAACGATTTTTAAAATTGGGATTTATCTTAAAAGAAGAAATAATAAAAACACAGCATAATTGTGTTTATTCAAAAAGATGGGAAGAAAATGCAAAACGATTCGGGTTTTATTTAATTATGCATGAACATTTGTTTGTGTTTAGGAAACCTAAACTAGGAGAAAATTTATTAAAAATACGATGGAGTTGCCATATATAAATCCGGATGCCACATTAATTCACATAAATATACTACAGTAATAGTACCACTCAATTTATTCCGTCAGTGTAAATTTCCCTCCAAAATAGATTTTCTTCACATCCTTTGCCTTTTCTTGTGCCCACTTTTCAAGACCCATCTTTTTTATAAGGCACAGGTTGAAAACCTTTGTATTATGGGGTACCTGTGATGCTCTGTCGGCATAGGGGTGCAGGTTATCACAGGGGAAATCATCACATTCATGGCAAAAATGTATCCCTTTTGAAGTTGTACATGCGTATACCGTGCATTGCTTTTTCATGTTTAAAAAACCAATCGTTCCGTTTTCATTACGGCAACCCTTGCACACTGCCTGTTCATCACTGATATTCATAGACTTTGCAATCTTGATGCGAAGGCTGCCATCATTTGCTGCCAGATACATGGGGCAGTTAAAGCAGTCTAATCCGCATGGTGCTGTCAAAATAGTATAATCCATAAAACCTCCTTGTTGTAATGTAATCAGGTTACTCAATGACAGTTATACTTTGCCTGTTACAACGCCTTCCATAAAATGTGTATGCAAGGTTTGTTATGATTCATGTAAAACATGATTGTTTATATAATACATTGATTGCACTATAATTTTTATCTGGCAAAAATATATTTGATGGTGCAGAATACATTAATAAAATTGATTGGACAGCCAATTAAATATTGACAGGATATACCTTATTGCACAAAATGTCAATAAGCAGTAACTATCGCACAAAGAATAAAAAAAAGAGTGGTAGGGTTGTATACCGGGCAGGTAGTGTCTGCTGTTTTGTAAATTTCAAAAATTGATAAAAAATTATGTAATTATGTTGACATACCATGCAGTCATATAACAGTTTACGTAAACTGGTCTTATAAAAATTATTTTGTTGTATTATTATAAGCTATATATATTTTAAAAAAGGAGAGGTTGGTATGGCTTTTAAGAGATTAACGATAGGGAAGGCGCTTTATGATACTGTGGAAAAATATCCAGATCATGAGGCATTGGTATGTCCTGAATTTGGGGTAAGGCTGACGTATAAGCAGTTTTATCACAAATGCAGGGAGGTTGCCAGAGGATTAATTGCATTGGGTGTAAAAAAAGGTGATCATGTTTCGGTATGGGCAACCAATGTACCTGAATGGGTATATTTGCAGTTTTCACTGGGTATGATTGGCGGTGTGCTGGTGACGGTGAATACCAGTTATAAGTCGCATGAACTGGAATACCAGTTAAAACAATCAGATTCAACAACGCTGTTTATGATTGAAGGATACAGAGATAGCAATTACCATCAGATTGTACGGGAATTAATCCCTAATTTAGATTGTGCTCAACCCGGTATGATAAATGAGCCAAAACTGCCGATGCTTAAAAATATTGTTTATATTGGAAAGCGCGATGCTACTCCCGGAATGTTTACCTTTCATGACATGGTAATGATGGGGAATGCTATAAGTGATGCGGCACTGGACAAACGAATCAGCGAGTGCGATGTTGATGATGTTATCAATATGCAGTACACATCCGGTACAACAGGTTTTCCAAAGGGTGTTATGTTAACTCATTATAACATAGTCAATAATGGGCTAATGGTTGGTGATGTTATGGGGACATCACCCCATGATAAGCTGCTCATTCATGTCCCGCTGTTCCACTGTTTTGGATGCGTTATGAGTACATTAAACTGTGTGACCCATGGTGCTGCGATGGTTGTTATGGAAAGTTTTGATCCGCTGAAATCGTTGCAGGCTGTTGCCAGTGAAAAGTGTACAGCCATAAATGGTGTTCCCACAATGTTCATTGCAATGCTTAACCATCCCGATTTTGACAGCTATGACATGTCATCACTGCGAACTGGTATAATGGCAGGCGCTCCGTGTCCTGTTGAAACTATGAATCAGGTTAGAACACGCATGCATTGTCCGGATATTGTCATTGCATTTGGGCAAACCGAATCCTCGCCTGTTATGACGATGACACGCCGTGATGACCCGGTGAGTCTGCGTGTGTCAACTATTGGCAGACTGCTACCGGATATAGAAGGTAAAATCGTTGATCCTGAAACAGGTGAAGATTTGCCACCCAACATTCAGGGCGAGATTGTTACACGCAGTGCCTGTGTAATGAAGGGATACTATAAGATGCCAGAAGCTACTGCAAATGCAATTGACAAAGACGGCTGGTTGCATACTGGCGATTTAGGTTCGGTTGATGAAAACGGCTATTTTAAGGTTACCGGACGAATAAAGGATATGATTATCCGCGGTGGTGAAAATATCTATCCGCGTGAAATTGAAGAATTTTTGTTGACGAATCAAAATATTCAGGATGTACAGGTTGTAGGTATTCCTGATGAAAAGTATGGCGAGCAGGTTTTAGCTGTCATCCAATTAAAGGAAGGACAATCGTCCAGTGCAGAAGAAATGGTTGCTTTTTGTACTGGCAGGATAGCTCGCCATAAGATACCAAAATACTGGGAATTTGTAAAAGCATTCCCCATGACGGCAAGTGGTAAGGTTCAGAAGTATAAATTACGTGAGATGTTTGCATCAAAATATGGCATGGCAGCTTCGGTTTTTTAAAAATAATAACAGGTGATTGAAGTAAAAGTGACAACCTATTCAATTGGTGAGTTAGCAAAGCTTTTAGAGATGAGCACGCGCACCATACGGTATTATGAAGAGCTGGGACTGCTCAACTCGGTGAAGCGCATAGACAATGGCAGACGTATCTATACTGATGATGATGTCAGGCGCTTGAAATTAATCAAGCGCCTGAAGATTCTTGGATTGACCCTTTCTGAGATGCACGAGTTAGAGTATATCTGGCAGATACATAAAACAAATGATATTGTGCTTAAACGCTTATTGGAGATTTTAGATTTGCACATCAGGAGAATTGACGACAGGATGAAGGACCTTGAAATCCTGAAAAACGAGATTGGTGAATATAAAAGCAGGATTAAAAATAAAATTAATGGATAATTTATACTTTTGCTTTTCCTGAAACAAACTGTTGTACAACTGCATCCTGACATTCCTTTATTTGCTGTGGCGTTCCCTCAACAATGATTGTGCCATCATGAAGCATTGCAATGCGGTCGGCAATGGTAAAGGCAAGCCTCATATCATGGGTAACTATCACCGAAGTAACATGGAATATCTTTCGCATGTATGCTATCAGCCTGTACAGCGAACCTGAGTTTATGGGATCCACGCCGGTGGTTGGTTCGTCGTACAGCATAATTTCAGGATTTTTGGCGATAGCTCTTGCAAGCGCCACCCTTTTCTGGATGCCGCCGGAAAGCTCTGAAGGCATCCTTGCCTCAATTCCCTTTAGCCCAACATGGGCAAGCAATTCAGGGATTTTTTGTGCGATTATCTCCTCGCTTGCTCCCTGCCTGCGTAAGGGAAAGGCAATATTGTCATATACATTCATTGAGTCAAACAGCGCACCGCCCTGGAAAAGAACCCCAAATTTCTTTATAATAGATGCATCGCTATCATCATTGGAAATTTTTTGACCATCAACAAGTATGCTGCCGCTATCAGGTTTTAAAATGCCAATACAATGCTTTAGCAGTACTGATTTTCCCGAACCGCTTTTGCCTATAATACACAGTATCTCACCCTCATGGACCGAAAGATGAAGCCCGGAAAAAACAACCTGTTGTCCAAATGATTTGTGGAGGTTGATAATTGTAATTTTTTCACCCATGGTACTATTATAGTATAATGGCATATTCTTATAAAGTAAAAAATTAATATAAACTGCATGGATGCCGTTTTAAACATTTGAGTGCAGTACCAAGATTATTTGCTTTGCTTTGAATGACAGATGCTTTGTTTAGAATGACTATCGCCAGATATTGCAAGTATTATGGGCGGACAAAAATCGGCTATCAAAAACCTGTCAACATATATACTGCATCAGTCAATACCTATAAATAAAGTTGACAATTAAACTGTTGCCAGATTATGAATGACTATCATCTATAAAAAATGAGGAAAGGCTATGAAGGTGCGATGCGGGCTTATTGGTTTTGGTACTGTGGGAAGTGGTGTTTATCATCTTTTAGAAAAACATCGGGGCGATATTTTAAAAAAAACAGGAATAGATATTGAGCTGGTAAAGATATGTGATGTGCGCAACATTGCTTCTATGGTTGCCATCCCGGTTACCGACAAATGGGAAGACATCATATATGACACCAGCATTGATACGGTGATAGAGCTTATTGGTGGAACAGAACCTGCTAAATCTATTATTGTTTCAGCACTGAAGGCGGGTAAAAATGTTGTAACAGCAAACAAAAAGCTTTTAGCCGAAAATGGTGATGAAATAATTGCAGCAAGCATGTCAGTAAAAGGGTCACTGGCATTTGAGGCTGCCATTGGTGGTGGTATACCCTGCGTTGCGGCACTGCGCAATGGGCTGGTTGGGAATTCCATACAGTCGGTAGTGGGAATACTAAATGGTACCACCAATTATATATTGACACGCATGTCAGAAGATGACATGTCGTTTGCCGAGGCACTTGCATTGGCACAGGATAAAGGGTATGCTGAAGCTGATCCAACCTTTGATATTGAAGGGTACGATGCAGCGCATAAGATTGTGCTGCTATCGATGTTAGCCTATAATGTTGGTGTTTCCATGAAGTCGGTTTATGTTGAAGGAATTACCAATATCACCGCTCTGGACATTACGTATGCTCATGAGATGGGATATACCATCAAGCTTCTGGGTGTTAGCCGTATGCTTGATTGTAAGCTTGACATACGGCTGCAGCCGGTGATGATTCCGCTTACTAATCCGCTGGCTTCGGTGCGCAATGAATTTAATGCTATTATGTATCACGGTGATATGACCGGCCCGGTGACGCTGTATGGCAAAGGTGCCGGAAGCTTCCCTACAGCATCTGCGGTAGTCAGTGATATTGTTTCTATTGCTCAGAAGCAAAATGGTGGGAAGGATTGTATATTTATTGAAAAGGATGCAGAATATATATCGCCTGAATACAGGATGCTGAGGTATTATATACGGTTGTATTCTGAGGATAGGGCAGGCATACTTTCAAAGATAGCTGGTGTACTGGGAGGGTATAATATTTCAATTGCTTCGGTAATACAAAAGGAGGCAATGACTGAATATGTTCCTATTGTCATTACAACGCATAGAGCAAATGAAGCAGGAATGCGAAAGGCAAAAAACGAGATTGAACGGTTTAGTTTTGTTAATGGTCATGTGATGATTGTTCCAATAGAAGATTTTGATAATACAGGTGAATAGCTATGGGGGGCGACAGTAACTATAGAGCAGTTTTCCGCTGCATAGCTGGTTGCAGCGAAGAGTATCCATTAGATGAGGTAGTATACAGGTGCAAAAAGTGTGGCGGACTGTTAGAGGTTTATCATGATGTAGACCGTTTACGGGAACTATCGCCAAAAAAATGGAAAGAGCTTTTTAATAGCCGTGTTGGCACCACTAAATGGCCATACGGGAGCGGCGTCTGGAGCAAAAAGGAATGGGTGTGTCCTGAGGTTGACAATGAAAACATTGTTTCCATGTTTGAAGGTAACACAAATTTATTCTGGGCTAAACGCTTTGGTGCTATGATTGGCATGAATGATCTATGGATAAAGATGTGCGGCAACAGCCATACCGGTTCATTTAAGGATTTAGGGATGACGGTGCTGGTATCCATGGTTAATGAAATGATCATGCGGGGGAAGCCAATTAAAGCGGTTGCATGCGCTTCAACCGGTGACACATCAGCAGCATTGGCAGCATACTGTGCTTATGCTGGAATTCCATCAATTGTCTTTTTGCCACGGAACAAAATTTCTACCGCTCAACTGGTGCAGCCAATGAGTAATGGCTCTATTGTCATGTCGCTTGATACTGACTTTGATGGTTGCATGAGGATTGTGCAGGAAATAACAAAAGACAATACCATCTATCTGGCTAATTCTATGAATTCGTTGCGTATAGAAGGGCAGAAGTCAATCTCTGTTGAAATTGTTCAGCAGTTTGACTGGGAGGTTCCCGATGTTATCATTATTCCTGGAGGCAACCTTGGTAACGTTTCTGCTCTGGGGAACGGTTTTGACATGATGTTGCAGTTGGGACTTATAACAAAAAAACCGCGCATTGTGCTTGCACAGGCGCAAAATGCCAATCCATTGTATGTAGCATACCGTAATGGTTTTAAGGAATTTAAGCCAATTACTCCGCAAAAGACACTGGCGTCTGCAATTCAGATTGGCGACCCGGTTTCGGTTATAAAGGCTATTAAAGCATTACAGCAGTTTGACGGCATTGTGGAGCAGGCATCAGAGGATGAGCTTTCCAATGCTGCTGCTTTAGCTGACAGAACAGGCATGTATAGCTGTCCTCATACTGGCGTTGCATTAGCTGTGTTGCTTAAGCTTGTTGAAAAACAGGTTATATCAAAAACCGACAAAACTGTGGTGATATCAACTGCACACGGTTTGAAGTTTAGCGAATTTAAGGTTGGATACCATCAGGGAACCCTGCCCGATGTGAAGAGCAACTATGCTAACAAGCCTATAGAATTAGAAGCCAATGCAGATAGGGTGCGCGAGGTACTGTCCAATGAATTACAAAGGCGGAGCACCGTAGCCTATTAAAATGTAACTGGACGTTTCATTGGTGTGCTTTGATTGTTATTTTTAGACTAACTGTAGTATTGACATTAGCTCTCAATAGAGCCATGATAATTATTCAGCAAAGCAAAAACCGGCAATAACATAGAATGATGGTTTTATGTATGTTTAAGTAAAGAGGATTATCCAGAAGTGTAAACCTATGGACTTGTCCCAGCGATACTATTTGTATGTACAGGATAGTTACTATGCAAATTACAGAGCATGTATATCAGGTTGGTGGTTCAACATTAAGTCATCCTTCTGATGCGGCAATATACTGTGTTACTGATGGGAAGGTTACAGCACTCATTGATGCAGGGACTGGCGATGGACATGACAGAGTTTTAAAAAATATCGCTAAAGAAAATATTGATGCATCAACGATTCACTATCTTTTTTTAACTCATTGCCATTTTGATCATGTTGGTGGTGCGCATAAGCTGAGGGGTACATTCAACTGCAAGGTGATAGCTCATCAATTAGATGCACAGTATATTGAGACAGGCGATCAATATGTAACAGCAGCAAACTGGTATGGTAGTTTTCTTACTCCCTGTCCAATTGATATCAAGATTAATGAGAGGGAAAAGTTGTTGGATGTAGGAAAATTGAAACTTACCATGTATCACATCCCGGGTCATTCACCAGGTTCGGTGGCATTAACTGTTGAATCAGAAGGCAAACTTGTACTTTTTGGACAGGATGTTCATGGTCCGCTAAATGATGTATTGAAATCAAACAGAGATGATTATATACAGTCGCTGGAATTTTTACTGTCGCTTGATGCGGATATTTTATGTGAGGGCCATTTTGGTGTTTACTTTGGCAAGGAAGAGGTAAAGAATTTTATAGAGTCATTTTTATAATTAGTCAATAGTTTTTACATAGTATTATACAATGTGAAGATAATTTTTTTTGCATCAAGCATATCTTTAAAATACAGATATGCCATGATACTGCATGTTCAATAACAGACTAAATGATTAATATTAATTTTTATTGGGTGAGTGGTTGTCCAAGCATCTCCGGCGGTGGTCCCCAGTAGAATTTGAGGCAATGGATGCCTTTTACCCGGTAAAAGTTGAATGAATACGACCTGTTTTCATAGTAACTAAGATAGTTATCGGTCTTTATCTTTTCTATCTGCTTGCTGAAATATTCAAAAAATTCAAAAAGCACGTTATCAACACAATACGCAATAATATTGGCAAGCGACATCTTCCACAGCTTCTTCACATCAAGAAAAAACTCATATTCCGACTGATACAGCTCCAGATGCACCCTCTTCCATGGATTATCAGCATTTCTTTTTCTGTATGATATGCGTTTGAAGGCAACTTCCTTCTTTTTTTCATGTTTTGCAGCATACATTATGCAGTAAACAATAAACGTCCGCAGGGGTATATCCAGCTTTTCACAGTATTGTGAAAGCAGTGCCCTATGCTCTA
>JAKPOE010000030.1 GCA_029548025.1 Spirochaetota bacterium | reverse complement strand
ATTGAAGAAGAGAGGAAAGGAAATACCGATAACTATCTAAAATATGAGTTGACCAGAAGCTATTTATTTGAGTATGACACAGAAGAAGGGGTACATTGTTGCCGATTCTACTGGGGATTACCGCTAAAATACGCCCAAACGGCACCGTTACATACCAGAAAAACCAAAATCTAACCATTGTACAGCTATAGGCAGGTATTGTAAAGGGTATACCATGTACTACCCATGGTAACCTATTTGCCAGTATCGAAATGTATAGGGGTACCTTCAAGGATAGTATGCTCTGACACAAGTACTGCGTGTCTTCAGAATGTAAATAATGTTACATTTTTATAAAGCAGATGGTTTTATGAAAAAAATTGATAGATGGTATCTATAACCTTTTTGCAATGTTGCTTTGGCATTCCATAATACAGGGGCAGGCGCAGTAGACGCTCACTTTCTTTTGTGGTATATTCATCAGTGCCATCAAATCTTCCGTATTGCTGTCCGGCAGGGGAGCTGTGCAACGGCACATAATGGAATACTGCATATATGCCATTGTTTTTTAAATATTTAAGCAACTGCGTCCTAACGTGCAAATCATCTACCTTGATATAGAACATATGCGCATTGTGCCTGCATTCATCAGGAACTATCGGCAACGCTATTATGCTCTTTTTGTTAAGCGGCAGCAGCGATTCATAGTACATGTTCCATGTCTTCATTCTGTTGTGGAAAATGTCATCCGCCTTTTCCAGTTGTCCCCACAGATATGCAGCGCTGATATCATTCATAAGATAGCTTGAGCCAATATCAACCCAGGTATATTTATCCACCATCCCCCGAAAAAATTGACTGCGGTTGGTACCCTTTTCGCGGATTATCTCTGAACGTTGAATCCATTGTTCATGGTTTACAAGCAGTAATCCGCCTTCGCCTGCACTGGTATAATTTTTGCTTTCATGGAAGCTGAATGTTCCAAGCTGTCCCAGTGTGCCAGCATGGCTACCGTTATAGGTGCTCAACATAGCCTGTGCTGCGTCTTCAATAACCGGTATATTATATTTCATGGCAATGTTACGTATTGCATCCATGGCGCATGCAACGCCTGCATAATGCACTACAACAATTGCCTTTGTTTTTGTGGTTATAGCTTTTTCAATCTTTGTTTCATCTATGTTCATGGTATCGGGACGTATATCAACAAATACAATGGTTGCACCCCGCAGTACAAAGGCATTGGCGGTGCTTACAAAGGTATAGCTGGGCATTATGATTTCATCTCCGGGCTTTGTATCAATGAGCATTGCACACATCTCCAATGCATGGGTGCATGAAGAGGTAAGCAGTGTGCGCTTACACTGCAGTTGCGATTGGAACCATTGCTCGCACAGGTTGCCAAATTTGCCATCGCCAGAAATTTTACCGCTTTGCAATGCCTGTTTTATGTATTGCTCTTCGTTGCCGGTAT
>JAKPOE010000020.1 GCA_029548025.1 Spirochaetota bacterium | reverse complement strand
TGTTGATGTATTTATAACACGTAATATCTATAATGGGAAGCCCAATGTACATTTATATTTTGAATCGTAACTTACATCAAGTTTACAGGTAATATTCTAATTTTCTTAATCCTTCTTCCACACTATTGATGAGCAAAAGATCATATGACTCAGTAACATTTATTAAACCATGAAGATTTTCGGATGCACCCAGTATCATGACACGCCGTTTTTTTTGCCGTGCTAAGTGTGATACATCAATTAATGCTCTTAATCCTGATGATGTTACCATCGAAGTAGCGGAAAAATTGATTATAACATTATTTGTAGCAATTAAACTTTCAACTAAATTTATAAATTCTCGTTCAGTAGCAGAACACAATACTCCCGATAGGTGAATAATTTTTGCCCCCTCTCTTTCTTCAATTGAATAGTTTATTTCTGTCGCCATAGTATCACACCATTGTTAAATAATAATTCAATGCTTCAGTTATCAATGTGCCAGGCACCTCCTTGCCTATCACTGGCTTGCCCACCTTTTCCAGAAGAACAAAGAGGATTGTACCTTTTATGTTTTTTTTATCATACTGCATATGATTTATTATATCACTGGTAGAAAATGAAATGTTTGGCAGCAACTTATAGTACAGGAGCAACTCCTTTATGAGTTCAAAATCTTCTTGCGGCATCCCCATCTTCATAGATATATACGACTCTACCAGCATCCCTACCGCGACAGCTTCGCCATGACTTAACGTATAGTGAAACACTGATTCAATGGCATGCCCAACTGTATGACCATAGTTTAAAATAGACCGTATATTTTTCTCAAATTCATCCTGTTCAACAATGTTTGCTTTAAAACACACCGAATTTTTCACACAATGATAAAGGCTTTCATTAACATTACCAATTGAAACCTCTCTTCTAAGAAAAAGGTTTAACGAAGAACTGTCGCCAATTATAGCATGTTTCACCGCTTCGGACATCCCACATTGCCACTCTTCAACTGGCAGTGTTGTTAAAAATCCCGTATCAACAATTATATAATCAGGCTGATGGAAATGACCTATAATATTTTTACCGGCTTCAATATTGACTGCAACCTTGCCACCTATACTTGCATCAACCATCGCAAGCAACGTTGTGGGAACATACACAACATCTATACCTCTCATATATGATGATGCCAGATATCCGGTAAAATCTGTTGTGACTCCGCCACCAATACCAATGAGTAATGACTTTCTGGAAAATTGATTATGCAATAAATAATTAAAATAACTTTCAGCATACGCATATGATTTATTATATTCTGTATCGTCATATCCTTTAATGCAGGCATTGATTTCTTGTAAGCTATCATCAATAGTTTGCCTGTGAAGTAAATACACCCTGTCACTAATAATTGCTCCGATAACATCCCATTTTGAATATGGCAATAAACGAACTAGAAAATTAAAAATACCATGTCCGATAGTTATTGTCGATTGTTTTGATGAATAATGCGATACAATAGTTTCACTATTTATTTTGGAATCCACAATGAACCTTTGTAAATTTTTTCATTTTTGTTTTTCAGAAGCTGGATGATATATGTATTAAGAGGAGGATATATGACAATAGTATCCATGTCCTGCAAGGGTTTGAAGCTATAGCCATACAAAATTTTTTCACTTCCAAGCTGTATTGACTCGCTTACAAGGTTACACCAGAAAATAACATTTATTATGTGTCGCCTACCATTTGGCTCTATGGAATCAGCAATCATAGCTATATCGCCAACATCAACGTCAAGACCCAGCTCTTCTTTAAATTCTCTTTTTAATGCATTATCCAGTGATTCCCGATATTCAACGCCTCCTCCAGGCAGCAACCAATAGATGTCATTCCTTTTTTTATGTGCAATCAAGAGTATTGTATCATCTTTTACAACCAATCCGGCAACACGAATTCTTATCTTTTTATGCGATAGCGACAGCTTAAACCTCATATATGTATCCTGTCAGAATAGATGAGCTCTAATGCTTTTTTAGCAGCATCCGATTCCGCCTTGCGTTTACTGCTCCCACTTCCCATGGTAATATCCTCATCATTAATGACCAGCTTTACAGTATATATTTTGCTATGGTCAGGTCCCGATTCCTGTATAACAGTATAAATTGGTCGGTTTTTGTACTTCTTCTGGACTATTTCCTGTAATGTTGTTTTGGGATCACGAAGATAGGAAAGTTTGTCAATCCTCTGGATATCCTTTTTTAACAATCGTAACACCAATTTTTTTGATTTTGTCAAACCTGAATCAATGTATACTGCACCAATAATAGCTTCAAGCGTATTTGCAAGTATGGATTGCCTTTGTCGCCCCCCGGTAAGTTCCTCACCTCTGCCCATAAGAATGAAGTCACCTAAATTTAAATTGATAGCAACGTTTGCTAACATTACTTCGGATACAACTGCTGATTTTATTTTGGCTAAATCACCTTCGGGATAATTTTCAAATGATTTGAAAAGATATTCATTGACTACTAATGCTAAAACTGAATCCCCTAAATATTCCAATCGTTCATTATCTTTTACTGGAACTGTTGATTCATTCACAAAAGAACGGTGGGTTAATGCTCGTCGTAATAATGATTTATTATTAAATGTTATCCGCAAGCGTTTTTCAAGCTGTTGCAATTTGCGATTCTGCCTTTTTTTTTCTGATCCCTTCGTTTTGTCATCATTCATTGTATGTCGCAATAAATAAACACTATCAATGTAGTTTAGCTTCAATATATTTAATTACATCCTCGACGGTCAATAATTTCTCAGCGTCTTCATCAGGGATCTCTATTCCAAACTCTTCTTCCAATGCCATCACCAGTTCGACAGTATCTAACGAATCTGCACCCAAATCATCAACAAACGATGCCATGGGAGTAACCTCTGATTCATCGACCCCTAATTGATCGACGACAATTTTTTTTATTTTTTCAAAATCAACTGCCATTACCTCTGCCCCTCCTTACCTCGCTTGTTTAGCATACCAAATCCCTTACAATATAGACATATTAGCGATAGTAGTATGAAGTATTTAATTTTGTCAAGTTTAATATA
>JAKPOE010000018.1 GCA_029548025.1 Spirochaetota bacterium | reverse complement strand
TTGCACATCCTCAGAGCGGTCGGGATCTATTTCTTTTTTATTTTTATTTTTATAATACTTTATACCGCTGTGCGAAAGGCATATAACAACATCCACCTTCTCTTTATTTTTCAAGATATCAACCATGGTGGTAGCTGTCTTTACCTGATCGGCAAATGTTACAGGATCAGCAAAAGGGGAAACCTCCGCAGCATCTTTTCCAATAATACCAAACAATCCTATTTTTAATGTTCCTTTTTGTAAAACCGTATATGTCTTAACAAGCTCCTGTTCAAAGACTTTTTCAAGGCTGTCATCATCTTTACTTTCCGCACTAAAGACAACATTTGAAGCTACTATCGCCGGCAGAGCATTGTACCGCTTGGCTGATTGTATAATGCGAGCCAGCCCATCCGGAAATAGATCAAATTCATGATTGCCCAATGTGATGCAATCATATCCCATTGTTTTCATTAAACGCAACTCAAATGCCTCTTCTCTGCAAAGAAGATGGAACAATGAACCCATCAGAAAATCACCTGAATCAAGCACCAGCACAGGATTTTTCCTGCTCTTTTTGGTATCGTTTATTACGGTGGCAATGCGCGCCCAGCCGCCAACAGTATTGTCATCATTGATGGTTGCAGGTGTATAATCAATATTGGGCGAGAAACCTAAAAAATGCGAATGCAAATCGGTTGTTTGTATAATTGTAATATCCTGGGCATATACTGACACAGTAAGAATAAAAAACATACACATTAGTGCTATACATTTCTTCATAACAGTAAAACCCCCTATCATTATCTTTCATTACTTTTTGTATATGTAGCATGCTAAATAATCAAGCATAAAAAATTTTTTTTCACCTTTTGCCCAACCATCGAATTATTCCACCATTTCGTCATTTTGATGGACGTAGTTCTACTCCTGTCATTCCGGGCTTGACCCGGAATCTAAATATGTAATATTATATCCTGAAATAAATTCAGAATGACATGCGCTGCATTCTTATCTGTGGTTGACAAGTTTTTGCTAAACCAATACAGATTATTTTTTTTATTGATAGCATTCAAAGAGCTATTATCGTTATATGAACACTACATTTCCTATACATGTAAAAAGTAAACTTTTTCTTGCTCCCATGGCCGGTTACACTGATCTGCCATTCAGGCTGATAGCTCATACATCTGGTGCAGGAATGGTATTCTCAGAGCTTTTAAGTGCGGATGGTATCGTTCGCAGCAATAAAAAGACTCTTGCCATGCTATCGTTTTCAGATGAGGAAAAACCGCTGGGAATTCAAATTTTTGGCAATGACCCTGCTGTAATGGCAGAAGCCGCTGTCAGGTTACTATCGCACAGCCCTGATTGTATTGATATCAATGCTGGTTGTTGTGCTCCAAAAGTGTGCAACAACGGGAAAGGCGCCGGTTTACTAAACAACGTTGAACTGCTACACAGGATAGCATGCGCGGTGGTGAAAAGCGTTGACATACCGGTTTCAGCCAAAATACGGCTTGGCTTTACGCAGGGCACCAAAAATTACAGGGAGGTTGTTGCAGCATTAGAGCAGGCAGGGGTATCATTCATTACGGTGCATGGCAGGACGCGCGACCAGTTTTACAGCGGAAAAGCAGATTGGGATGCAATAAATACAATAGCTGATTTTAGCAGGGTCCCTATTGTTGGTAACGGCGACATCACAAGCTATGAAGATGCCATGGAAAAACTTTCCACAGCCGGTTGTGCTGCCGTGATGATAGGGCGCGCCGCTATAGGCAATCCATGGATATTTTGTGGGCAACAACCATCATATCAGGAAAAGATAGCTATGATACAAAAACATTATGAACGTATGGTGCAGCATTATGGCAATTATGGCATAATACTCATGCGGAAACATATTGTAAACTATTTAAAGGGATTTCCCGGTGCAGTTAAACTGCGGAAGAAACTACTAACACTCACTTCAATGGATGAGATACTGGATGTATTACATTATTAGAATCAATCTTTCATGAGATAATTCTGCTGCATAAGCAATAGCTGCTTGTATATCTTCAGATGTCAATGAGGGGTAACTACTCAATATATCTTCTTCTTTCATCCCATTGGCTAAATTATCTAATATAACTGAAACAATAATTCTTGTACCTTTAATACATGGTTTTCCATGACATATGTTTGGATCAATTGTTATCCTGTCTTTCCAATTCATACTTACCTCCTGATACATATAAGCTTACTATACAACAATTGTAAAAGCAATTATTTTTCATTTTTAATAACTTCTACATCAATAAAATATCAGATATCATAACCTTTCACGCAATAATCCTATCATTTCATCATCATTCAGCTTAACCGGATTATTTTTGTTATCAGCTTCTTTTACTATTGTAGCACAATCCTGTTCCCTTACTCCATACATTGAAAGGCGTGGCATGGCTAATGTTTCCGTCCATTCTTCAAGCGTATGGATACAATTATGCGTTTTTTGTTCTACATCGCTTCCACCCTTTTCCGGTGCAAGCAGTTCCCCTACTTTTGCATATTTTTGTAAATATTTTGTATCGCCAGCACTTTTTAATTTTATGATCGTTGTCCTGGCTGCTGCAGCAAGCAAAGTTCCGCACGCAACGCCATGGGGAATGCCAAATAAAGCACCCAATGGCGAAGCCAGCCCGTGCACAATGCCAAGCCCTGCATGGGCAAGCGTAATCCCGGAAACATACGCAGCATATGCCATGCCAGCCCTTAACGGTATAGAATCATTTTTTTCGATACATAACGGCAAAAGGCTTCGTTGCACTTTTTCTATTCCACTGAGTGATAGCGCATCAGTAAAAGGATTTGCCTTTGTTGAAACATATGACTCAATTAATTGAGTAAGAGCATCAAGACCACTTGCAGCGGTTATATTAAAAGGGCACCCAATCATGAGTTCAGGATCAATAATAGCAATATCAGGGACAAAGTTATCGTGGCGTAATGAGCGCTTAAAACCGTTGGTGCCGGTAGCACTGAGTACAGCATTTTTAGTTGCTTCACTTCCTGTACCCGCAGTAGTGGGGATTGCTATAAATGGAATTTTAACACCTCCATGTAGCTTTGTACCCACAACCTCCAGATAGTCATACACGCTTTCATTCAATGGCAACATGGCTGAGATTGCCTTGCCTGCATCGATTACACTGCCCCCGCCAATTGAAACGACTGCATTAATTTCTTTATCGGCAAATTGCTTTACCACTGCGTCAACAAGTTGCGGCGACGGTTCTCCATTAACAGTAACTATCGCATAATAAATATTTTTGCTTTTTAATAAGCGTTCAATAGCATCCAATCGTCCTGATTTTTTAAGCGATGAACCACCGGTTACCAGCAGTATTTTTTTCCCAAATTTTTCAACAGCAAATGGCAGTTGTGCGATAGCTCCCGCAAAAAACATGGTATAAGGCAGCCGCCCCAATGAAAAATTGATTACTTCCATAATGATTCCTCAAGTGGAGCAATGACGGTATACGCTGTCCCTTTTCGGGGTTCTTCCATCCAGGGTGCAACAGTATCCTTCCACACTGCATAATGCTGTGTGTTTTTATGAGCGTTAGCATCCTGCTGTGTGCGATACGTTTCATACAGAATAAATAGTGCGGGATCATCCTGCGACTGCAACACATCAAAACGCAGGTTCCCTGGCTCCTGCAGTGAGTTTTTATGATTGTGGATTGTTGCCGTTATAAAGTCATTAATATGTTCTTTTTTTACATGGACGTTGACTACATTTACTATCATACCTTCCCCCTGTAATTGAATTATTAAAACAATGCAGTACTGCCGTCAGGATGTATAACTTTTATGAAAGAATCAAGTATATATTAATGGTATGCGCACTATCAAACAAATAAAAACTTACTTTACATTTATCTATAGTTTTTTACTGTTGCTACGAAATGATTTTTAGCTGATGATTCAGCATATATAGTATACTAATCCAAGAGGTGTTACCATGAATATTTTAATATTTGGTCCCAACGGCAGTGGTAAGGGAACACAGGGCGCAGTTGTACAAAAAAAATTTAACATTTCCCATATTGAGTCAGGTGTTATTTTTAGAGAAAACATAAAAAAAGGCACCGAATTGGGGCTTAAAGCAAAAACGTATATTGACCGCGGTGATCTGGTCCCTGATGAAATCACCATCCCAATGATTTTAAACAGACTCAGAGAACCAGATTGTAAAAACGGCTGGCTTCTTGATGGCTTCCCACGAAATGTTGAACAGGCAAAAGCCATTGATAAAGCGTTAAAAGAAGCCGGCATGGCACTTGATTATGTTATAGAAATAGTGCTTGATAGAGAAAGTGCCAAAAAACGAATAATGGGGAGAAGGCTCTGCGAAAATGACAATAATCATCCTAACAATATCTATATCGATGCAATAAAACCCGCTGAAAAAGATGGCCAGATAGTATGCCGTGTATGTGGCGGCAAGCTATCCGCCCGTGCTGATGATCAGGATGAAGCTGCTATCAATAAACGTCATAATATCTATTATGACACAAAGACCGGAACGTTAGCGGCTGTACAATATTTTAAAGATATTTCAAAACAAAGTGGCGGAAAGCCAAAAATTATAGAAGTAGACGGAACGCCAGGTGTTAAGGAAGTAAGTGAAGTATTGCTTAAAAAGTTGGGATAACAACAACATGTATACAGGGGGTTGAAACGCTACAACCTCAACCCCCTGTGTTTGTATTAATGTTGTATTAATGTTGTATTAATGAAAATAAAAAATATTGGTTGCTTCGTTATTGTATTTCCTTCACTATGAAAATTTGATGATGCATTTTTTGTAAAATGAAAATCCTCCGAAAATAGATTTATTAACCCCACCCCCCTATCTCGGGTAAGACGAGGAGAACATTCGCACCATTGTCATTCTGAGGGAGCGTTAGCGACCTGAGAATCTATTCGTTCATACATGAGTTAACAGTGTCAGGACAAACATTGCTTAATTCTTTTTGCATTTTATTTTTAAGTAAAAGTTTTCTGGAAGCATCACTCGCTTTTTTTGCCTCTGGCGATAGCTCTGGTTGAAACCTTTTAAATACGGATGTATCTTTTTCGATTACTCCTTTGTGTTTACCATTATAAAAAATATTATATGCCAGTGTTACAACAGATGTATGTATTGCATCTGCCATATGTTTGTTATTTTTTTTGATATATTCTTCATCACACTTGCTTATAAATTGATATACCGGTGCTGTTAAT
>JAKPOE010000007.1 GCA_029548025.1 Spirochaetota bacterium | reverse complement strand
ATAACTTAGTTATTATCGAACAAGTTCGGATATACCAATAAAATCGGGGTGATATCCGAAGTACTTCGGATATTCCGAATCTGGCCGAACTACCAGAAAACTCCCATAGGCTAACAATTTTTGTCATTTATTATTTCCTTCTTTGAGTCCCAATGTATCAAGTGGACTCTTTATCTTCCCAATACTTTTAATGCTCACATGAGTATAAATTTCGGTCGTTTTACTATCTTTATGTCCCAATAACTCTTGAATGTATCTTAAATCAGTTCCGCCCTCCAATAAATGAGTGGCAAAGCTGTGTCTCAAAGTATGGACTGAAACATCTTTTCTTATATTTGCCTTTTCACAGGCATGCTCCAAAATCTTTTCAACGGTTCTTATGGATAAATATCTGCCTGGCCTTGCCCCTTCAAAAAGCCACTTCCTGGGTTTATATTCCCTCCAATACTCCCTGAGAATTTCTAATGCAGTCTCCGATAGAATCGTATACCTATCTTTCCGTCCCTTTGACCCTTTAATGTGGATCAGCATTCTTTCGCTATCTATATCCTCGGGTTTCAGTTTGACCACTTCGCCCACCCTTAATCCAGCAGAATAAATAAGCATTAAGATTGCCTTATGCTTGATATTATCAACAGACGAGAGGATTTTTGTAATTTCTTCTTGGCTTAAAATAACAGGCAGTTTTTTATCTTTGCGCGGTCTTTTAATTTCATAAACAAACTTCCGCTTTAGCACCTCACCATAGTAAAACTTTAATGCGTTGATGGCTTGATTCAGGGTAGAAGTTGCAGATTGTTTATTTTCTGCAAGATGAAGAAGGTAATTCTTTATATCATCATCATTAATGTCAGGTAGTCTTTTACCTAAGAAGTTTAGAAAATCTTTATTGAAATAAATATAGGCTTTAATGGTTTTATAGCTGTATTTTCTTGAAACAAGTTCTCTTCTCAAATCCTCAAAGTTATAGAGAGATTGCTTGTCTGCTTCCGCAGGGGAAATTTTGTCCCTCACAATGATGGGAGAAGGATGCTGAGATTGGAGAGCAGGGTCTAAATTAATTTCTTCACTTTCAAAGACTTTAAAAATCTTCTCTAAAATTCCGTTAGTATTCGGAAAGGACCAATATTTTTCATCTGGATGCCATCTGCCTCCCTTAATGTTTTTTATCTTTTTCACAAGAATGGACTGATAACTACTAAATGAAACTCTAATTTCACCTGACTCGTCTTTTCTAATATTGATTTTTGGCAATCCTTTATTCATCATTGTAATATCAACATCAGTCTTTTCAAAAAAAGTCAATAGAAATTACCCATAAGAGCTCATCCCGCTTTTAGTGGAAATTCCATAGCAGTATAACATTCATATCCTCAACAAATCTTCCTGTCAATTTTAATTTTTTCTTCGCTCAATACTTTTTCTAATTCCCTATGGTATTAAATTTGTCAAGTCAATTTTAATTTTTTCTTCGCTCAATACTTTTTCACTACTTTTTATCAGAGGCTTAATACTCATAAATCCACTGAGTCGATGCATCCGCTCTTCACTCTGTAAAATTGCAGCATCAAGCCACCTCTTCTTCATGTCTCCTTTGGCCCATCTTTTAACCCCAGTTTAAAACCGTTCAAAAGAACTATTCAAGCATTCAAATGTTCAAAATAAAACCTGCCTAAAAACTTCTCGTCACTCAGACCAAATAATTCCTTCAATATCTCAAGCGATACATATATATTTACTGGCAGATTGGGACGTGATACCTTGTCTGAATACAATACTGAAAATAGTGTCTCGTCAATCCTGCAAAATACATCTTCGTAAAACCCTTTTGCCCAGCTTTTCTCATATCTCTTCTTTAAAGTATCAGGCATCATATTCTTCTCAGAAAATAGTTCTGGCATTTCATGTGTTCTGTTTTCTCTAAACACAACTATTTCTCCTTAAAAAATTTTGTGCCCCTATACTATATTGTTGACATCCTGTAAATTAATTTATATGATTTCATCCATAAAATTTTATTAGTAATACTCTTACCCTTTTTGCAGGGGGGTCATATATCAATTTCATTATTTTCAATTTATTCAGACACTACAAAAATATGTTGAAATATTATTCATAGTATTCATTATATGTGTAATTATAGATATATTTTTGGAGGTAAGTATGGCAGATTTCATTGATTTTGTTGCAAAAGAAGCTGGAAACCGTGAAATGGGGGAAAAATTTATTAAAGTACTTAAGCAAGGGGATGCCCAGGAATTAAAAAAATTCTTTGATTCCAATGATTACACCGGCGTATCAATTGATGACTGTAAAACCCTTATAAACAATAGGCAGACAATTATCAATTCAGTAGACACAAATCTTAAGGATTATTAATGCTGGAATGAATTTTATCAAATTGATTATATTCATCATATCATCGCTTTTACTATTCAGTACTGTAGCATTATCTTTAGATGGCAATAACAATTATGTCTTTTCACTTTCAGAAGAGATAATGTCATTACCTAAATATTGGTATTTTAGGGCCGAGGATCGGGAACAATACAAAGAAAAAAATTATGACCATTCATCATGGGATATTCATGCTATCAACCAACCCTGGCATACCCAAAAAGAATTCCGTAATTATACCGGAAATATTTGGTACAGGATTGTTTTTAACTGTGACCTTTGCAATAGCAATAACTATAAGGGTGACTTTGCTTTATTAGTTCCAATACACTATCGTGGAGCTCAGTTTTATTTAAATGGTGTATTGGTTAAAGAAACACGTCCCTTCATTAAGGGAATATCCATACCAAACCTTGGGAAGCCCGATATTATAATTTTCCCACATAATTTAGTGACAAAGGAAAATAATGTAATTGCAATACGGATAAGCTCATTTGATTATAATTCCGGTTTCGAGGGGATGATAAAAATTGGGACATTTCCAAAAATATCAAAAGTATTTGTTCAAAATAATTTATTCTACGGGCTTTTAATTGGGATTAATTTATTCCTATCGTTATATTTTATTCTTCTTTTTTATTACAGAAACAAAGAACGATTTTATCTTTACTTTGCCGGAATGGCTTTTTCATTTGCATTATGGACGACCGGTTATATTGGTATTATTTTCTGGATAATTGATAATAGAATAGCCTATCTTATATTAGCATATTGCGGTTCGGTAAGCATTGTTATCTTTGCAATCTTATTCATACATTCCTTTTTATCGTTACGACATAACATATTCTCGAAATTGCTTATTGCTGCATTGGTATTTTTCCTAATTTATTGTACCATAGAAATAATTCTTACCGGGCTGGTTGTAACGTACCGAATGTATCTATTCAGGATTTTTCTGCTGACATGTCTTATTTATATGCTCTATACAACAATATTATGCTTGTATGCGATTAAGATTAAAAGGCCTCATGCTCTTAAAATATTGGCAGGGATTATTGTAGCATATTTATTCATCTTTGCATCTGTTTTAACATGGCTTCATATAATTGATTTTACTCCTTC
This sequence comes from Spirochaetota bacterium, assembly GCA_029548025.1. The sequence goes on along the minus strand of JAKPOE010000007.1, from coordinate 5,465 downwards.
ATCTATAGAACCATTTATGGCAATGATTTTTGTTTTTGCCTTCGTGCTTGCTTCACGGTATGCACAGGTATTTTCCGAACTTGAAAAAGCGCATTCAAAACTTCTTGTCCTTGATAAAATGAAAGATGACTTTCTTGCTACCACCAGCCACGAACTGAAAACTCCGCTTCATGGAATAATGGGAATTGTTGAAACAATTATGGATGGTTCATCCGGGCCAGTGACCGAAAAACAAATACAAAATCTGGCTCTGATACGGGATGAGGCATCACACCTCAACAAAATGGTAATTGACATCCTTGACTTCAGTAAGCTTCGTGCAGGAAAGGTGGATCTATTCCTTGAGCATATCTTGGTTGATCAGGTTGCAGCAACAATTGTATCACTTTTAACTCCTGAAGCTAATAAAAAGGGACTATCGCTTACATTAAAATCTTCTGGACCCTGTGCGATAGTTGCTGATCGTAACCGCCTTAGACAGATAATAATTAATCTTGTGGGAAATGCAATTAAATTTTCAGATAAAGGCACTATTACCGTAAATGTAGAATCATCTAAAGAGGATGTAACAATTACGGTGAGTGATGAAGGCCCGGGTATCGACGATAGCGATAGAGAAAGGATTTGGAATCCATTTATACAGGCAGAAAGCCCGGACAACCGTCATTACGGAGGTACAGGACTTGGACTTCCAATAACAAAATATTTAGTGGAACTTCATGATGGGTCCATTCATGTTGAAAGCGAAAAAGGTAAAGGGACATATTTTATTGTTAGACTCCCAAAACAGCCTAAAACCCGTGGTATAACGAAAACCAAGCAAATTGAAGTAAAAAATGATAGCCTTGTGCTTCCTTATGAAATTTCTCCTTCATCTGTTGAACAGGATGAAGAACTTGCAAAAATTCCATTTTATAAAAAAGCTAAAATCCTGGTTGTTGATGACGATGAGGTTAACCGCAAAGTAATTGAGGGTTTCTGTGCAATAGCAGGATATGAACTAATACTGGCCCAGGATGGACCAACAGCTCTTGAACTTATGGAAAAACACAACATTGATCTTGTACTTCTAGATCTAATGCTTCCAGAAATGAGCGGGTATGAGGTATGTCAGAAATTACGCCAGTCAGAAAAATTTGTAAACATCCCCATTATTATAGTTACTGCGCGTGACAGTGCATCAGATATGGTTAGGGGTTTTGTTACCGGTGCCAACGATTATATCACAAAACCATTTACCCGTAGTGAGTTACTCATCAGGATTGAGAATCAATTAGCAATTAAACAGATGCTGGAGCTTGAGCGTTCAATTATGCATGAATTAAATAAAGAGGTCGAATTTAACAGAGGTCTTTATCAAAGAAGTATTGAGTTAAAGCAGATGGCAACACAGATACTTGCATGGGAGCGAGTAATCAAAGAAGACATGGAAGTTGCCAAAGTTTTCCAGAAACGTCTCATGGCATGCCCTGCACATATACCAGGGCTCAATTTTCATTTTTTGTATCATCCATTAGCAGGACTCAGCGGTGATGTGTATGATATTATTCAACTCACTCCAGATATCATCAGGATATTTATAGCTGATGCCACAGGTCACGGGATTACTGCTTCACTCAATACTATAAAAATTCTTTCAGAGTATTCCTCTGTTAAGGAAACAATGCATGCATCTCAGGATTTGCTCAAGTTTTTAAACCAGCGATTCATTCAATTATTCAAGGATTACGGAATAGTTTTTACATGCCTTATTGCTGATATTCATCTGAATGAAGGCAAACTTTCATTAGTTTCAGCAGGTCATCCTCCTGCATGCGTTATCTCAGATGGTAAAGTTAACTTTATTAAACCCCATGGACCAATCATTGGGCTTTCTTCCAATTATCAATATCAGCCTACAACAATCCCTTTTAAAAAGAAAGATACAGTGCTTCTTTATACTGATGGGCTGCCTGAATTCATTTATGCTCAAAATAAAAACTTCCAAGATTCTTCAAAAAATGAGTATGATAAGCTAAAAGAAATAATTGAAGGTCATAATACTATCGAGTCATTAGAAAATCTGTGTACATCGCTTATGGAAGGAGTTTCTAATAGATCTAACACATTTATCAATGACGACATAACTATTATTGCTTTTCAAAAAGATTTAGGGCTCTGACCCGATTTTCTCCTTTTCCTCTGCATACTCCGCATTCTCTGCGTGATTATTTTTTTTAAAAATTACTATGCTCTGACCCCTTTTTTTTTCAATTTTTTTATCAAAAAGCACAAAATTTTTTCTAAATCTTTTTAATTTTTTAAACTTCACGCGTTGTATAGAGTAAAAGCGTAATGTAAATATTACTACATACACGGAGGAATACCTATGGCACGGAAATTGCGTGTACAGCTACCAGGTTTAACGTACCACATCACTTCCCGCTGTATTGAGTGGAAAAACCACCTGCAGGAAGACTACTTCAAAGCCTGTTTTGTGGAAATACTGAACAGAGCAAAACAAAAATATCATTTTAAGCTCATTGCCTTCTGTGTTATGGATAATCATATCCATTTAGTTATTCACACCCTTGAGGATGGTGCGCCCATTTCCCGTATTATGCAGTATATTAAGGCGCGGTTTGCTGAACTGTATAATAAAATAACCGGCAGAACCGGTCCTTTCTGGAATGAGCGGTATAAGGATAGCATCATACAGTTTGCAAAGGATGGGTTTCACTATTTGTTGTGGTTATTATGGTATCTGGCATATAATCCCATACGAAAGAGGTTATGCTCTGACCCTATAAAATACCACTACAGCAGCATTAAAGCATATTTACAGGAAGAAGCTGATGTAGGAGTACCCATAGACCATCATGAGTACTTTGTTAATCTTGGGGAAACGTTTACAGAGAGGGTGGCAAGATTCATGCAGTATGAGGAATATTACAGGAAGAAGTATTCCATGATACTTGAGTGGGTGTAAAAGGGGTCAGAGCTGTTATTAAGTTAGTAATTACCACGCTATTACTGACTTATACTTATTTGTTTTAACAACAATATCCCCAGTTGCTGGTGTATATTGCACTAAGTTACAATTAATAAGCTGCTTATACTGTTTGGGGATACGTGCTCGTATATAATAATTGTGCCCTGCTCCGCCAGGAGTGTATATTTCAATACTGTTACCCTTAACTTTAAAATTAACAGTAGAAGAATTATATACAACAAACTCATAGAAAGCATCTTTCACAGTCATCCATCGTATCCAGGGGTAGTTTTGCTTTAATGAACCAAATTCTTTTTCAAAGTTGCTTTTCAGCCAAAGCCACCCTTCATAAGATTTTGAACGCATTTCGTCAAAGACATCATCAGGATGGATAAAATGGCTGATTATTCCAAAATTTTGGAACGCATCGTACAAAGCAAATTTATCAAAATCCTGAAAATAATATCCTGATGTAATACGTGGTATCTGGTAAAACCTGTTATCAGGTGACCAGTCAAATTCTTGTTCTACTCCGCCACTTTTTACTACATATAGCGTCGACACAACTCGTATACTGGGGAAAACCTCTCCCAGCGCCTGCAATCCTGTTGCATCAATTATATTATGCGGTGCAACATAGCTAAAAGGGAGAGCACTTTCGCCATACAGTGCTATCCATTCATTTTTTGCTACAGTGAGAGCCTGAACCATTGTTTTTTTATCCGGCCACGGTACTGAGTCATACTCTTTTGCCTTTGTAAGAGTTAATGACATATGGTTGTACCCATGCAGGCCAAGTTCAAACCCATTTTCAAGAGCTGCTATTCCCATTTTAGTACTAAGTCCATTCTGCGATAAATAGAAATCTCGTACTGCAAAGCCTGTTTCATCTGCTTTTGTATCACGGTTATAATTAAAAATTAAAAAACTGGAATAAGCAAATCCAAACTGCTTTTGCCATGCCAGTATATCTTTAAACCATACATCAGAAATAAAAAGGGTGTCTGTTTCTTCAGGTAGTTTCTTTAATTTTTCTATGATTTCTTCCAGCTTCTTGCGGTTGAATTTATCCTTTTCGTTTTGTAACAAGTCACTGTAATATTTAATTCTGTATGGCTTATATGCAACATTCCACCATGGTGCAGGGAAATCGTCGATCATAATTAAACCAACATTTATCATCCCTGTTGCAAACACGTCTGCAATTTTATAAATGCTCTGAACAATCATCCCGCGGGTCAACTTAGATTTATCCAGCAAATTAGTATTCCAGTACAATATCTTACCTTTCTTAATTGTTCGTTCCCATACAACAGGATATTTATCTGCATCAAATAATGTATTAACCGTACCAATAACTTTGACATCACTTTCCAGAACTGCCCTGCGAACATTACAGTCTATATCATCACCGGGTACATTTACTCCATTTAAAAACAATGAGGGTTGTAACGTAAAACCCTGTTTAAAATATTCTTCTTTTTTTATATATTCTTTAATTCCTATAAACGTATTCAATTCATTATCTGGTTCAACATAATTTAAAAATATACATTTTCCACCATTTTCAACATAACCTTTCAATAACTTTAATGGAACAGCATCTGCAGTTTTAGTTGCCACCAGTAGCGCTTCATATTCAGTTAAATCATTAGCCACCAATCCTTTTATTTCTTCTTTTGTATACACATCACAGCGAATCTTTGCATATTTAAAGGCATAGAGTATATTATTGTTTACTACATTTGATCTGTCTATGTCACCAATTATCACACCCACATTAAGATAGCCATCATCATAAAAGAGTGCTTCATGTATAAACCGTGATGTATTGAGCATTACTTTGCTCCCACGAACCACGTAGTTTTCTAATGCAAATGCTCCCGTCTTTGATATAACAATAATACTTGATTTGCCATCCCCTGCTTGAGGCGGTGCATCGGTTCGTTGTAGCTGTAAATATGTCTTTACATCTTCACGCAATGGGATAATCTGCTGATAGTGCAATGATTTTGTTACATCCTGCTTTTCATCCTTTTCTACCATTGCACTGTCTTTATATATGATCTTTATATTGTTTGGATTGTTGGTCCAGAATCCCTGGAAGTAAATCCCTATCTTTGTAAAAAGAGGGCGTATATAGGGAAGTAAATCCCATTTTGTTTCGTTGCCATCCTTATAGCCATATGCACCGTAGGAATTGACAATGATAATTTTTATCCCTTTATTGGCTGCATCAATCATGAACTTTGCATAGTTTATACCTATGTCCTTACTTGCCACAACACCGCCATTATACCAGGTAACTATCGCCCGTATATCATCAAGATTACTTAACGATGAAAAGCCCTTATCAAAATCATAATATTTTACCTGCAAACCATTTGCGGTAATATCCTTTTCAAAAAACCATTTTAACGGGTTACTATCATCGGTATACCCTTCGGATGATTTATAGATACACAATACCGAAAGCCCTTTTGCTTTTGCAAAA
>JAKPOE010000006.1 GCA_029548025.1 Spirochaetota bacterium | reverse complement strand
GTTAACATCAAATACTAAATTGTTACTTGTAATTGATTGAAATGGATTTGTATCATAATTCCCATTTGGAAATAAATTATTTGACGTAAATAGTTTACCGCTTTTTACCTGAAATTCAATTGGTCTGTTTGAATCCATTATCACCGTATCACAATCTCCACATGATACTACACTTTGTTGTGCATAAATGCTTACATCATCAAAAGATATCCCTTGTTGTATTCCGGGGGCATCTATGTTTTCTGCTACTAAAATCAATCTGAGACTTGTAATAATGTTTATGTTGTAATAAAGCTCTACTGTATGCCAAAACCCATCTGTAATGCCAACAAATGAGATATCTTCGGATAATTCAACATTTGCATTATTATGCAACATAACAGTTACCTTAAATTGTTTGCTTGCTTTATACTTAAATTGTAGTTTGTAGCGGTTGTTGGCCTGTAGGTTGAATCCATCTTGCTCTAATGAAGCCGTTCCTATACCATACCCACTATAGGCAGAGGCTATACCATCACTGGTGGAGTCCCAAACAAAACTATCAATATTCCAATTGGATAGGTCGGTTGTAAATTTGCCATTTGTAATTAAATTACTACCAGTGCTGATTGTTCTGTCTTCCAATGACTTGAAGAACAAAGATTGATACTTAGGAATTATAATTGCCATTTTATGAGTATTTAAAATGGCTTGGTTGCTTTGTCAAATTTAGTAAAAATCCAGTAACAAAATGGAACTTTTTGTATATTTATGTACGTTTAACGTAAAAAGCAACCAACCTATGAAAAATTTATTACTACTTCTGATAGCTTCCGCTTCAATAATTTCATGCAAAAAACAATATACCTGCACCTGTACAAACTCATCTGGTAATGTTGTTTCAACAACGATATATAATGTTGGTCCTTTTAGAGCATCTCAAGTATGTCCGGTATCAACAAAAACTGGAAATACAACAATAAAATGTAACTTAAAGTAATAGATATGAAGTATATATTATTAGTATTAATTTTACCACTTTTATTAGTTTCGTGCAAAAAAAGCGATAATTCTTCTGTTATAGGGAATTGGACTGTAGATAAAGTTGTAAATATAGGTGGCTCAACAATTACAGATGGAAATACAAAGGTTGTTTTCAATGAAAATACAATTACTGTTATAAATTCCAGTTCTTCTTATAATCATTCATATTCTATAGTAAATGACAATATTTACTTAACAGACATAGATGCTTCTAAAAATTATGCAATAAAATTTGAGTTAAGTAATAATAACCTTGTGTTACACACTTTAATCAACGGAGACATAAGCAATGATCCTGCAATTACAGCACATAATAAAAGTTATTTATCAAAATAATCACTCGCAACCACAATAACTTTCTTTATGAATTAAATACAAAGTGCTTTTCTTTTTGTGTCTATATTCTACTTTCTTTATCCATGCTTTTTTACCTTCTAAAAGGATATAACCTTTCTTATTATTCTTTAATTTTAGATAATCTTCCAGGCATAAATTATAATCAAAGTCCGTAACAAATGGTTTAAATAATCCGGTTTCATCTGTTATATCTTCA
>JAKPOE010000001.1 GCA_029548025.1 Spirochaetota bacterium | reverse complement strand
AATATTGCTGCTATCTTTTTTTTCAACAACGCAGTATGGTTTCACGTTGCTGGTTATGGACTCAACCTGTAAAACAATAGCAGCGCCACAGACATATCTGTCAAGCTCATGCTCAATATCGCCTGCATCTTTCACCGCAATACCGTTAACCGATACTATCGCATCCCCTGTGCCTATCATATCCTTTGCCGTGATGCCATCTGACCGCCCTTTTATCACTACCTTTGTATTATCGCCCTTCAGATGCCTTGTTACCACTGCTACGCCAACAAAACCATAAAAATAATCATCCTCTTTGATGATAGTACCACCTATCAATTGTGCTGTATCATTGTACTGCCGTACCGTTTCTCTGGTCATATACTGCTTATTAGCAAGCAGTATATCATACGCCTGCTGTATATTCTTTTTTGCATTCCTTGTATCATCCTTGTAGTTATAGTACTGTGCTATATCCAAATATGCCTGCACCCTGCTGCCGGTATATCCCTGCCCCGTAGTTATGATTGCCATAACCTTTACAGCATAGTCATTGCTATACTCATAGCGCTTTTTCATATCAGCAACCTTCAATGCCACGCTATATGCCTTCAGCATACTTTCCTGAGCACCAGTAAAGTTATATCCCCTAAACTGCTGCTCGCTTGCCTTTTCATATACCTTCATACAGCGGTATTGTATCCCCTCAAGCGCTGCCAGCTTCCCTTCGCCCCACCTGCTATCTTCTATATGCTCAACCTCATATGCAAGCGCACTATACCTGCCCGCTAATTGTTGCAAGGCTTCCACCGTTGCGGCTTTGTTTAATGCTTCATCAACCTCATATACCCTCTGCGCATACAGCTTGCTATAGCTAGCATCCCTGCGCTGTGCCACCTGATTTTGTATATCCTTTACCTTTTCCTGTTTGTCGGCTGTCAATTTGTTGGCAATCTTTTCTAATATCGCCTCATATATCTTCAGTGCCTTATCATACCTGTTCTTGTTATACAGTTCATCCCCTTCCTCTATCTCTTCCTTCAATAGTGCCGTGATACGGTTTACCCCCTCATCACTGGTTACAAACTGTATGGCTGCTATCTCCTTAACGTTCACTGCTGTAAATGCTAATGGCGTAATGGGCTCCTCACCCTTTTTTGCTACTATAACATGCCTGCTGTCTATAAGCTTTTTGGCTATCTCCTTTACGTAATACTCCTTCTGTGCCATCGCAAACTGGTACTGCACCACCGACTTTACATCTATCTGCAAGCTCTTCCTGTCACGCAGTAGATTCTTACCCTTAAATATTCCCGTATCACCCTTTACCACAAGCTCACCGTACAGTATCTCATCTGCATCTATGGCATCCGCTATCTGCTGTTGACAGCTCTCCGCCGTACATCCCCCCGCCATAAGCTGTTCTGCCTTTTTATACATAACCTTGATATCATCATCGGTTATGACCCTGTACTCATTGCCATACTCATACAGTGCTACTTCTATGATGTTACGTATCTCCCTGGCTATGGATGCAGGTGCACCGTCTACTGTTATCCCTGATATGTATATCTTCTTCTTTGCCTGCTGAGCCTGTATTATTGTTGTTGGTATGCTCCCGGCTACAATCAATACACCAATCAATGCCAGTAGAATACCTTTTTTTACCATAGTATCTCCTCCAAATATTACGAAAGTGTTTTTTTATGAACAGGTACTTATTATACGAAATATAAAATTTTTCAACAAAAAAAATAAAAGAATGCTTTCCAGTATTATACTCATGTCATGTTAAGCAAAGCCAAAGAATTTTTTACATTACCCCTTACCCCCTTTGAACGAAAAGGTGAAATTAACAGGGCTCTGACCCCATTTTTTCTCATTTTCCCATGTATAATCCAATTTTCAACATGATATATATGTACTCACGCAGACACAGAACATATGCTCTGACCCCATGTACACAACCGTTATTCTGAGGCAAAGCCTGAGAATCGTGCCCCCTCCTTATCCTCCTTTGGACGAAAGGGATGAAAGTATCAAGGCTCTGACCCCTTTTTTTATGTACAATGGAAGGTGTGAATTGTTCGATGTTTGCTGGTGATTATTTGTATAGTATGATGGGTTATGTAAATAATTTATAATATATTGCAACAGGTCAGGCTATACCTCACTGTGCCCCAATAAGCTTAGCTATCTGCTCCAGATTCTTTTTGTTGTATCCAGTAAACTTCCCTATGATTTCCCTGTTTTGCCGTAACAGTATAATAGTTGGGAAACGTACAACATCCATGCTGGTACGTGTCGTACCCAGCACATCTGTAAAATAGCACGTTATGCCATACTGTGAAGCCTGCGCATTTACCTCTTCTATGCCTTCGGCATAGACAAAATAGCACAGTACATTTTTTTGTGATTTTTTAATACATTGCAATAGTTCCGGTATCTCTTTTTCACACGGTTTACAGTGTATTGACGTAAAATATAGTATTGCAATCCCCTGCGGTTGTACTTTCTGCAATAACTGGGAAAGCACATAACGCTTGCCATGATTATCGTACAGCGCTGTTTCAGGTGCAACCTCGCCGCTGGCTATGGATACCACAAACATTAATACAAAAACAATACCTACAATATGACAGTTTTTACCACGCATACGCCATCCCCTTTTTTGCTTGGTATTGTATATTGTAGCAATCTACATCCATGGCAAGTTATTTCCAGTAAAAAATGATGTGTCTGCTACTAAAAATTTTGTGAACACTGAAATAAAATCCTTGCAATTTTTATATGGCATTACCACTATTGTCCATCGTTGGTAGCATAACATTAATTTCCAGTAACTATCGCCCATAAAAATATTTTTTTTGCTTTTAAAAATGCTATTATATAGTAAATAATCACCAGTAAGGGAGATACCAATGGCTAAATGTGAAGTTTGTGGCAAATCTATACTGTTTGGTCATAATGTAAGCCATTCCAATAAAAAAACCGGCAAAATATGGCATGCAAATGTTCAAAAAATTCGCGTGGTAGAGGGAAACAAAGTAGTCCGTAAAAACGTATGCACACGCTGTATCCGCTCGGGAGCAGTGCGCAAGGCTATATAATCACTTTATTAAACCAATTAAAACCATACCACCAGCCACCAGTATCAAAAAAGCTGTTACCCCTGCCAGTATTGCAGGGAGGGCTATATATCCTATTGTCTTTAAACTTTCTATCTGATAGCGCTGGGAAATGCAGCGCATTGCAATAAACAATGACCATATAAACAGTGCTAACGATGCAGCGCTGTAAAAAAATACCGGTGCAAAATATAATGATTTGAATAT
>JAKPOE010000466.1 GCA_029548025.1 Spirochaetota bacterium | reverse complement strand
ACCAGTATACTTTCTAATGAAAATGCCTGCATTGTGCCACCAGTTATCTGCGGTGCATACGATGCGATGATAAATGATACGGCAACATGACCTAATTGCATGTGTTCCTCCAGCAACAATAAGATAGTAGCGTCAAATGTATTGTGTTTAAACGATGCATGTTGCATCAATTGTGGCATCGTGTGTTAACATAATATCCTGACACATAGATTTTTAATCCTTACCATGTTTCATGATGACTTTACGTTGTTTCCAAATTGTTATTGAGTATGTAACTGTATACAATCCTGTAATTCTTTGATTGAATACAAAAAATTATTTGTGTCCGATAGCTCATGGAAAAAATAATCAGGGTTATGCTGAAGCAGGGTTTCAGCATCAGTCCAGCCTGTTGCAACAGCTACTGTTGTAGCTCCTGATGTTTTACCGCATTCAATGTCATAGATGGTATCGCCAATGATTATGAGATCCTCGGTTGTAAAAACAGTACCGGTAACAGCCTGTAGACGTTGTAGTGCAACAAATGGCATTTCATTGCGGATATATGTATCATCAGCAAAAACGCCCATAGTAAAATAATGAAAGATATCAAAGTAATTTAATTTTATCATAGCTCCTTTATAAAAATTTCCTGTTAAAAGTCCTACGATGAGGTTGTCATACTTTTTCAAAGTATGTAACAATTCCCGTATACCGGGAAGTAAAACTGCGTCTGACTGTGGCATGGTTTGTTGTAACAAATCAAAGTAAAGGGTTTTATAATCTTCCATGCGTTCAAATATGGTATTCTGGTTTATACCATGCGGTGTCAACGATTGTATCAGTATCAATGGATCGGTTTTCCCCTGAAAGTCCACGGTATCCATATCCCCTGCAGTACCATATACTGTGATGGCAGCCTGAACCATTGCCTTTTTCCCGGCACCGTGTGTGCGGATTAGCGTTCCATCTATATCAAAGAGTATTGCTTTTATGACTTTTTCTCCTGGTAAAAATTTATCTTTAAAAAGCGCTCTCTGGCTTCACGGGGGGCGGGATCAAAAAGCATGGCAATCCCCAATCCCGGTAACAATGAAAGAACGTAAAGCCATATTGCTAAACGTATGGTAAATGGACGTGCCGGAATTTCAAACAGTAAAACAATAATTATAGCAATGATCATTGCAAAAAGAATACTTAATTGTGTTGTTCGTGGTAACATAGTGCAACCCTTATTTGTGATATAGTTTCAATGTTTGTAACAATAAAAGTTTATAGCACATAAAATCAATAAAAAAAATATAATAGAAAAGGCTCTGCCCCCATTATTTTGTTTTCTCCGTGTAATCAGCAAACTACATGTTACTTTGAGCGATTTTTTTTTTAACAGTATATGCTCTGACCCCTATACTTAGTGTTTTTTAAAAAAATCACAAAAAGTATAAAAAAATGCTCAATTCTTTTTAATTTTTTTTATCTCCGGCGTTATGTATAGTAGGGATGTACATTATAATAAAAACACGGAGGAATACCCATGGCACGGAAATTGCGCCTACAACTGCCCGAGCATACCTACCACATCATGAGCCGCTGTATCGAGTGGCGGGATATGATG
>JAKPOE010000463.1 GCA_029548025.1 Spirochaetota bacterium | reverse complement strand
TCAAAATAAAGGATCGATTAATGAAGATTATCAACAAGGGATACTTCTGCCAATTCAGGCAGAATCTGGATAGAGGAAGTGCTTCGTTTATACTCCCAAAATATGATGAAAAACGAAGTACTTCGTTTATGAATAAGTTGTACGCAATGGCAACAAAACTTTGGCCTGGCGTCCGTGCCCGGCTTGTTGTTTATAAAATTAACGTGCCAAAGGAGGCCCAAATGTCACAAAAAAAATCTCTTTTTAACAAATTTTCAACCATTTTCATTATCTTTTTCACCCTGCCTATTATTATATCTTGTGGTGAAAGCAAAGAAATGATCCGTCAAAGGCAAGAAAATGAATTGAGAGAAAAACAGCGACAAGAAGCTCTACAGAAAAGAAGAGCAGAAATTGATGCAGTAATAAATGATTTAAAAACACAATATCAAGATCCATTTGACCTTTCAGATGAAAAAAATTGTGAATTATTTGCTAGAGCCTATAACAATCCAGAAGAAAATCCCAAGATTAGAAATTCGACTGATACTTCGGAAAATGAATTTCAGTATCAGAAAGATAAAATTCAATATAGTCAATTACGAAATAAAAAATATGCTATAATGAGTTTTAATATTTTTGGTAATGAATTACAAAAATATGACTTTCAAAAAAAGTCTTTTTCATTACAATTTAAATCATATACGATTATGGCTCCTGAAGGTAATGTGATTTATACCAAAAAAAGACCACCTGTTGTTAAATTACTTGTCAAAGGTGTTCCTGATATTGATATTAAAATTGAGCCTGACCTCGCTGAAAATTTTAAAAGCGGAATCACTAATACAGCAACTGGTTTTGGTGCAATGTATGGCTTAGAGTCACAATATAAAGACCGAGCCATTTTATATGTTATTTTCAAAATCAATGGAAAAATTTTAGATGATGATATTCAGCATATAAGTGTAGATATTGCAGATTATGTTTGCTTTTGGTATATTGATGCAGGTTCAAGTATATCGCAAGGCGGCAGATACGGAAATTCACAATGTTCTGATATAATTGAATGTTCTTCAGATATTAAAATATTTCGTAAATGAAATTATTTGGAGTTAAATTATGACCAAAATTGAAAAATTATTGAAAATTGGACCTTATCAACTTGAGGTTACGGGAATTGATGACGGCAGGAGCTATATAGTAAATGTTTTTTACAAAAAATATTATATTCCCCCGACATATTCTTATAACCATACTGATTTTAATAATATCGTTAATAGCCAAGAATCAGGTCTTTTTTATGGTAAATTAGATGATGTAATGTCTGATTTTATAAGAATAATTGAAACTGACACTATGATTGAAAATAAAATTAAACAAATTGATAAGTATATAGAAAGTAAATAAATATATCTCCAGCCTTCGCCATCCTTGGCTACGGCTGGAATAAACTTTTTGTTGTTGTTGGCCGCATCACTTAACAAAGCTTATGCGCTTCACTCGCTGATGGTCATTCGGACTGCGCCACAATTCGCATGGCGGCTGAACGTTGCATGTGAAAAACAATATGCTATATTATAAACCATACCATGCCCAACTTAACGGGATAACTATGATACTGGATTAGACGGCTTCGTACTATCAATGTTGTAGACGTCATATAACACGTAGCCATTCAATGTGCTCATTTTGTCAGTTCCGGATTCTGCAACATTTTTAGCTACACTGTATTACGGTGAAAAATCGAATGTACCCTAAAAGTTATGAAAAACTGCCGGTAAAACTATTAGTTTGCCGTCAATGATGGGTAAGTGGGCAAATGAATTTATACGATCATAAAGTATCATTATTAGCGAGTATAAATAGAGAACAAGAAATACTTGATAACAAAATTAATTTTTTAAACTTACCTATATCAAAGATAAACCAAAAATCATAAATTGTATAATATGTATATATAATTTTATATATAATTATTTACTTGCAATTATTTATAGTATATTATCATATTGTCATATCAGAATTATTTTAATACTTTAGTATTTTCACAATGATAACAAGATGGTTTTGCATTTATGCTTTTTATTATAAATAGTATCACAATGTATTCATAACTATATTTTATATGCAGGAGGTACTATATGAAAGATCCTAAAAAGGACCAGGCGTGTATCGAAAGGTATAAGGAGTTGCTTCCTAACCTTGCTGATTATGTAGCGCATTATGCAAAGAAAAAGCCACAAGAGCTGGCAATAATTGAACACAATACTGGAGCAAAGGTAACCTGGAAACAATTTAATACATCAGTTTCAGCGTTTGCAGCAAAGCTTTTGTCCATAGGATTGAACAAAGGAGATATTATTGCAACAAGTTTGCCATTGCTCAAGGAGCATGTTTATTTGATGTATGCCTGTTATCGTTCTGGCATTATTATTGCACCACTGGATTTGCGCTTAAAGACAAAAGAAATTCAGTATTGCCTTGATAGAATGAAACCTAAAGCGTATTTTTTCCTGGGCAAAACTCCTGTAGCTGATTTCCGTCCAATCATTGCAGAGGTTATGAAAACATCTCCCTATATAAAGCACTGGGTACAGTTCCAAACTGAGCCAGAATTCATCATGGAAGGTGCAATAGGTATTACCGACTTTGTTAAAGATATTAAAACGGTATTTATCAAAAGCCTTTTTACAGGCAGTGTAAGAAGGGCTCGGAAAAAAGTGCAGAAAAGGGATGCCAGCTTGATCATATTTACTACCGGTTCTACTGGTTCACCTAAACCTGCATTGTTATGTCATGAAGGTATTTTAACACAGAATATAGGATTGGCTATTGGTTTTGAATTAAGAGAAAGCGATAGATTTTTGGTAAACCTTCCTCCATCACATGTGGGGTGTACAACCGAGCAGCTGGCAACAACTATCTATGGTGGCGGCACATCGGTTCTTCTTCATATATTTGATCCAAAATTAAGTCTGGAAGCAATTCAAACGCATAAGATAACCTGTATAGGGCAGATACCTGCATTGTATAATATGGAGTGGTTGCTTCCAAACTATAAAGATTATGATCTATCAAGTTTGCGATTTGCAATCTATGGTGGGCAGGCAGTTTCACGGGAGTTTCTGGTTAAGATGAAAAGCATGTCCCCGCAAATTGGAACAGGGCTTGGATTGACCGAAACTTCAGGATTTTGCACTTATACTGATGTGAATGCAGATGTTGATGAAATAGTAAAGAGTATTGGATATGATATGCCGTTGTGTCCACTCAGTATTCGAGAACCTATGAATTCTGATGGCTCAGCAGGTAAAGAGAAATCCAAAGGAGAGATAGGCGAAATTTGCTTTAGTGGACCACAGATTTTTCTTGGATATCTTGGGGATCCTGAAAATACCCGTAAGACCATATCTACCGATGGTATATGTTATACAGGTGATCTGGGCTATTATGATGAAGAGGGGTTACATTTTTCAGGAAGGTCAAAACTGGTAATAAAACCTAAAGGATATCAGGTGTATCCAGATGATGTTGAACATCATATAAGTGAGAAGTTGAAAGGTAAAGTAAATATGGTAGCGATAGTTGGTGCTGAACATAATGTATATTCCGAAGCAATCATTGCATTTGTAGAACCATTGCCGGGAGTTGAGGTAACACCAGAAGATGTTATGAAAGCATGCGAAGATATATCAGCGTATTCACGACCTTCTCATGTTGAGATTATTAAGCCAGGGCAGTTCCCATTAAATAGGGTAGCAAAAACAGATTATGTTGTGTTAAAAGATGAAGCAAAAAAAATTGTTGAAAAACTACGAAGCGAAGGCAAATGGGATAAAGCAAAATAATAAAATTATTATTTAGATTAGATGTTATCAAAGAGGTTATCTGGCAAAATTCATTATTACTATTAAATGAATTGTAACGATAGCCTCTTTTTTTTATTTTAATACTACAATAAAAAACAGTTGCAAAAATTAATTATTCTTCTAATATATTGGTTGAGATATAAAATCATACTATAAATGGTGTTATGTATGGAACGGACTGATATATGGTATTGTACAGATAATGATAAAGGAAAAGAAATATATGAAACATTAAAATTGCTTGGGTTGAATATTGTATTGGTTGAAGATAAAAATTTTTCTTCATGCAATGTACTCCCTTCACAGATAAATATATTTATTATTGATCTTGTTACTGTAGAATTTTCAGAAATACTGTCTATGTTAAGAAAAGATGAACGGTTACATAAATTTATTAAATATCTTATTTTATTTAAAAAACAAATAAGAAAAGCATCCCAACTTTCAATTGATGTAATGCATCTTGAAATATTATCGCGCCCCATAAAAAAACGTGAATTTTCATTATTATTAGAAAAGTCTATAATCGTTGAACGTTATAAAGAAATGCTCAATCTATATTCGCTTGAAGCAACGGAACGCATAGAAGCATATACCAACCTCCTTGATATTAACAGAAAAGAATCTTTTTTTGATGAAAAGGAAAAAAATATTTTTTCAAAAATAATAAATTTTGAAAAGCATATCCTTAAAGAACAGAAAGAGCTTAATGTAGCAATTGCCAATTATACCAGGCTACGACAAAAGGAGCTATTTGATTTAAAGAAAAGAATTGATGCGGAAGAAATGCTTTCAGAGCTAAGGCGTAAGGAACTGATGGATGCTAAAAGTGTTATTGAAGCTCAAAGTGCAGTTATAGAATATTCAAGTAAAGAATTACAGAGTGCTGAAGAAATAATTCATGCTACCGAAGCAGTGCAAGAACTAAGCAGACTTGAAGCCATAAAACTTCATGAAGAGTTAGAAAAAGAAAAAAAAAAGAATGAGGTACTGCAAAAAAAAATTGATATGCTTGAGAAAAAAATAAATAATTCCAAATCCTAATAATGAACTGTCAATTAATACTAAAAATTATAATTATTATTGTCTTCGTTCCATCATGTTCATTCGCATGGTTTAACCGGGGACTTGATGCTACTTTGATTACAATGCAAAATCTTTTTAGTAAAAGAGATTTAATAACGCTATACAATGAATATGTCCATCCGGATATCAAGAGTGATGTATTAACATTAATTGATGCAATGAAAAATGAAAAAACTGATGATAGAAAGATTGCTTTACGTCTTGGCTTTGCTAATCTTAACCAATATTATAGCGCCTCGCATCAGGATATTATTAATCACTTTTTTTTAATGATGGTTAGTTCACGATATACTAAACCTTCGGATATCAAAAATAGTGCTTATCTCAGGCTTGCAATTTCTTTATCGTTGCTATTTGCTTTTCTTGATAATGGTATGGCACTCGTTGAAAAAGATATTGGCTTCAGATGTGCAAAACTAACTTATAATGGTAATAGCTTCACCATGAAGATATATTTTTATTATAGTAATAAAAAATGGTTGTTGACAGATGGAAGGCATTGTTTATAAGAATTGTTATAGCAATAAAATAAAATAATGATTGATTAGATAATAAGTATGGAATGGCAAAAAATATTAGTTGATGCAGTACAGGACGGAAAAATAAAAGAATTGCATCTTAAAAAAATTCCTGTTTTAAAGACCTGTGATAATTGGCGTGAGGTAGAACCCATCGGGTGGATTGATCATCAAATGAAGCTTACTCATTATAAAGGAGCACTTGTGAGGTTAAGGGGTAATATTTATTTTGTGACAGAAAAAACCATCAATGCTTTGAGCGAATATATAAATTGGAAAATATCTCAGCGTATTGATGTAATATAATTATTATTGTAAATATATATTTATAACAGCTTCCTTCTTTTGAGCATATTTAATAACTGCATCAAGTTGCGATTCATGGATCATGACGTGGTTTTCACCTAACCGTTCAACAATTACATTTTTGATCTGGCTATGGGATAATTCATCTATAAATCCCTTTGTAGTGGAAGTAAGTATAATTCCTCTCTGGATTGTAATGGTTGGAGTATGGTCTATCCATTCATTAAGCTGAAATTTTATATTTTGAGGGAATTGATTTCTGGTGTATTGTTCTAATGTATTAATAAAAATATCAGGGTTCATACCTCTTTTGATTGCATGTAACATTGCTGTTTTGGAAAATTTTGAATAAACTGTTACATCTGTTGAGATGATTTCAGTAAAAGATAGCAGTATATAGGAAACCTCAGAAGGGACTTCATGATATGGTATAACCAGTGAAAAGTCGGGATTAATATATATTGAACGAGTTGTTATATCAGATTTTTTTTCATGAAGCAATATTGATCTACCAATATCATTTAATGCAACCTTATTATTTTTAATTTCTACTATACCAAGGGCGGTAAGGAAATCTATTGTATTATTTGTCAATATTTCAATTGTGTCATAATAATCATCAATATTAAGCTGTGAATGAAACAAAAGTTCTGGCAATGATGTAATAAAGTAAATATAAGTGCAAAGCTGAATGGTACTGT
Source organism: Spirochaetota bacterium (assembly GCA_029548025.1). Next base: position 18,209 of record JAKPOE010000463.1, on the reverse strand, counting down.
TAGAATACTTTTTTATGATATGCAGAATTTCGTGTAAATTATCGCTTTTAATGTTGAAAGGATTTACAAAAAGTTGATGTTCAGGAGCGCTTAACGAATTGAGAATTTGAGTAATGATCTGATGCGGATTAAGCAGCATTTTTTTTATAGGAGTAAGGATAGCATTTACATTGGTTTGCGAGATAGTCAAACATTTAAGTATATAGAGTAGATATAATGATAATTGCGCAGTTTGCTGGTTGGTAAGTCGGCTTTTAGTTGTATGGATAGATATAGGCTGAATGGATTTCATTATTTTATCAAAATCTGATTTTCGCAGGTTCCCTTCCTGAGTTAAGAATAATCCTTTAGATATTATACAATCATAGCTATCAAGCATTGCAATAAGCGCCATGAAATGGTTGTTTATAAAATTTGATTTTTCCATAATTTTGTATGACATATAATCTGGATTTGCCATTATAATGCTATAAAATCTGCCTGTTACTATATGACCAATGCTGATGACATTATTTTTTGTTAGTTCATCTAATATGCCAAATACTTTGTTAATGCCAAGCGTTTGTATAGCATAAGCAGCGGATACTATGCCACCACGATGAATACATAATGTAAAAAAACGCTTTGCACTTTCGCTTATGTTAAGAAGAGTTTCGTCATTTTTTTTATTGATAACCAGTTGTTTAATTATCTGCTTGCAATAGTTCTGGAAATTATTGATATCAAGAAGGTTGATATGCTGGCGGATTTCATTGAATAAACAAATTCTATCTAATTTGTTTGATAGTAACTGTCTATTTTTCAATATGTAGGTAATGGATTTTTTTGTTAATGATTGCGCAATTTTTTCTATCTGCTGTATAGGAATATGAAGTGTATGTTCAATGTCGCGGTAGTGAAGATCTGAAACGGATAGTAATTTTAAAATTGCTATCTCTTCAGCAGAACATTGAGAAAAAATAAGTTCTATCCCCATATAGCTTGCCATGCGGGAATAGATATCTTTAACTGAAGCCTTCATGGGATTATGAAAGCCAAGGTTGGAAGCAATTATGGTGCGCTCTTTGCTATTTAATGAATTAATATGTTGTAATAGTGTTCGCATTATTTAAAAAGTAGTAGACACATTGATTGCAATAATATACATGATATCATCTTGGCTTTACAATAAAAAATGTAACTTTTATCATAACTATGCATATATATACTATATACTATAAAAATTTGAGGTACATAGATGTTACAGTATTTAGCACTCAACAAACAAAATACCGATACTATCCAGATCAATCTGCCTGATAATATATTTATTATCAGACTTATGTTGAAACGGATAGGATATCTTATATTATTAATTTATTCAACTATTTTTTTAGCTGTAGCAATACCTTTTGAAGCTACATATGCTATCGGTGGATTTCTATGTTGTATATTTTTGCTAAGAATAATCAATGATTTTATTAAATGGAAAAAATTTGGAAACGTTTCTATTAGCATTTCGCCATCAGGGATAACTGTTACTACAAAAAATGAAACGTATCATTTTAATGCAAAGGATATAACGTATTTAGAAGTTAATCCATTTAGTAATTTTGTAATAAGAGAGCGTCACAGAAGTTTAAGTTTACCCTTAATGCTGTTACATAAAGAAGATCGAGAAAAGCTTTTAAACTATTTTCTGGATATGTCACCTAAAAGAACTGTTATGTTTAAAAAAATATGGGAGATGTTTGATGCAATCCTTGTGGCATTTATTCTTGCAATGCATATCCGACAATTTATTATACAGGCGTATTATATTCCAACTGGATCTATGGAAGATACCCTGCTTGTTGGGGATCACCTCATGGCAGAAAAGATTACTTATGGCCCAACTATCCCCAGAATGATTGGAATGGAAGCGCCAGTACATCTTTCATTTTTGAGTATACGGGGAGTGCAAAGAGGTGATATAATAATCTTCAGACCACCCAATGAAGAAGATAAAGACTTCATTAAACGATGTATTGCTGTGGAAGGTGATGATGTACATATTGAAGATGGTGCGGTGTGGATTAATGGTGTTAAATTGGATGAACCGTATGTAAAAGGAACTACATCATATAGAGGATTTAGTGAAAAACGCATAGAGGGAATAGTTCCTAAAGGAATGATAGTAGCAATGGGTGACAACAGGGAAAATTCATATGATAGCCGTGGCTTTGGATATGTTTCCCTTGACAGGATCAAAGGTAAAGCATTTATTTTATACTGGAATACAGACAACATAAAACGTCTTGATTTTTCAAGATTCGGACTAATAAAATAGAGCTTTTAAGATGATATGGAGAACATATCGCATAAACGAAGAATCCTGCTTACATTAGTCTTTGTAAGTTTTATTGCTATAGTTTTAATTTTCAATGTTACACGGTTGCATTTCAGTACAAAAGTAATTGTACAAAATAAAAATGATACTATAAAGCGAGGGGATATAGTTGATGTAAATGGCTACCCCCTTGCACTATCAATCTATAAATATTCAATTTACGCCGATCCTCGCAAAGTAGATAATCCTGAAGAAGTTGCACAAAAACTTTCATCGGTTGTTGCTCTATCCTATAACGAATTAAAAGATTTATTAACGCGTGATAAGCATTTTGTATGGATTAAACGTAAGATAGATGATGCAGTTTTTCAACAGGTTCAACAATTATCGTTGCATGGCATATACTATAAGAAGGAATATGCACGAGTCTATCCAGAAGGTTCAATGGCTGCGCAGGTACTTGGATTTGTTAATATTGATAACATAGGGCTTGAGGGTATTGAATACAAATATAATGATATACTATTATCGGGCGATAACTCACAAAATGAAGAAAACAAAGGGTTAACAGTTCAACTGACATTAGATAGAGAGATACAGTATATAGCGCAAAAAACTCTTAATGCTTATTCAGAGCAGGTGATGCCCCAAAGAGCTATTGCTCTGGTACAGGAGATTAAAACAGGTAAGATACTGGGATTAGCCACCTACCCGCAATTTAATCCGGAAACATTTTATAATTATGATAGATCAATTTTAACATGCTTTTCAGTAGTGGATTCATTTGAACCAGGTTCAACAATGAAGCTATTTGCTGCTGTAACATTACTTGAACATCTTCCTGATGCCTTGAAAAAAACATTTATTTGTAAAGGGAGCATTGATGTGTTTGATGCAACCATTAAATGCACTAAAGAACATGGCAGGGTTAATTTAAATGATATTATTACCTACTCATGTAATGCAGGTATCATTCAGGCGATGCAGTATGTTAAAAAGGATGATTTCTATCAAACACTTGTTCGCTTTGGATTTGGAGAAAAAACCGGAATTCAACTTTCAGGCGAATCGTCAGGAATACTCAGGCCTCCTAAAACATGGTCAGGTTTGTCAAAATTTTCAATGGCAATAGGACAGGAACTGTCGGTAACTTCTGTACAGCTTACATCTGCTATAGCAGCTATCGCCAATAAAGGAATATATATGTATCCTCAGATAGTAAATCAAATCGAGGATGCTAATGGTAATGTTGTATCAGCGTTTTTCCCCAGGAGCAAAGGAAAAATATTGAATGAACATATTGCGCAGTCTATTTTGCTTATGATGCGTAATGTTGTTATTGAAGGTACCGGGAAAAAAGCATCTGTAGCTGGCTATGAAACAGGTGGTAAAACGGGTACAGCGCAAAAGTCGGAACACCAGGGAGGCTATATACCCAATGTTTATGTTGTATCATTTATAGGTATTGCTCCGCTTGAAAATCCCGATATATGTGTACTGATATTATTTGATGAACCACACCGTGGAGGATCAGGCGGGGAATTAGCGGCTCCTGTTTTCAGCGATATTGTAAAGCGAATATTGCCATTGCGAGGTTTTGGCAGGGGAACCGTTAAGCAACAATCGCCATCACCGGTGTCATATACAAAGAAAAAAATTATGCATGTTCCCAATTTTATTGGCTATAAAGATGCTGAAGCACTGCGCGAGCTTATAAATATTCAACAAAATTATCCGATACAATATATAATGAAAGGTTCAGGTACTGTAGTTTCTCAGGACCCGCAACCGGGATTACCATTAACTAAAGTTACCACCATATCGTTAACCATGGAGTAGATGTGGAAAATTATTTCCAAAAAAATATTTCGGCGATAGTTACTATTAATCCACTGGTTGCTAATACAATAAACAAAGCCCGTGACAATCTTTCTATAGAAGTGGTGCAGTCTAAAACAGGAAAACCAATCCCTATAATAAAAAAAGAACACACCATAACAGTCCACAGCAGGTTTGACCCTGAAAAAGAAGCTGACCGCTTAATAGAAGAATTTGATTGTGTTCACTATGATTGTATTATTGTTTCAGGGTTTGGATTTGGATACCACATTGAAAAAATTTTACAAAAGTTAAAACCTGATGCAACGCTGCTGATATTGGAACGTTTTGCATGGATGGTTAAAACAGCGATGTGCAATCGTGATTTGCAGAGTATATTCCATGATAAAAGACTTATACTATTGATTAATCCATCTGACGATGATATTGCAGTAACTATGAAAGGCAGATCATCCTATAAAACCTTATTTATTACACATCGCGGTTCGTTCCAGATTGATCCTGAAGGCTATACCAATTTACAACGAATTGCAAAAGCTTATCTGGCAACCAAAGAAGTAAATATTGCCACATTAGCAAAATTTGAAAAACTGTGGACCTCAAATATTGCTAAAAATATTAAGACCATAATTGCGCATCCGCCGGCATCAGCATTTTTTAATAAATTTACTACCATCCCTGCAATTATTGTGAATGCTGGTCCAACTTTGACTGAAAGCATACCGTTTATAAAAGAAAATTGTAATAATGCGTTGATCATAGCAGTTGATACAACGTATAAGGTTCTAGAGTACTATAATATCCAGCCACATTTTTGCATCACCGTTGATCCTCAGCTTGTCAATGCGCGATACTTTGAAGGAGCGCATGAAAACAAAACCATACTCATTGCAGACCCAATGGTACATCCTTCAACCTTTTTATTTTACAAGGGAAGGAAAGCAATTACCGGTGTTGCATTTGAGATGATGCAATGGATTGAAACCATCATTGGAGATTATGGCAAGCTTAGATATGGCGGATCGGTTTCAACCAATGCCTATGACTTTGCAAAAAGGTTAGGAGCTAATCCAATTGTGATGGTTGGACAGGATTTAGCGTTTACCAGAGGGCTTGCCCATGTTAAGGGAGCATATTTAGATGAGCATGTATATTTACGAACAAATCGTTTTTATACTGTCGAGATGTTTAACCGATTTCAACTAACCGCATTACCAAAGATCTTTGTTAAAGGGATTAAAAGCAAACAGGTGCATACCAATCAAAAGATGATGATTTTTATATCATGGTTCAGCAGGTTACATGATTCAGCATTAATCAATGCTACGTATGACGGAGCTTATATTGATACTATTGTTCATAAAAATTCTGCTGATATAAGTTTGTCTTGTAATAATGTCAATATTCGGGATATCATTGACACTGTTTATACTGAAACGATGCCATCATCAGAGATTATATCCCATCGTTCATTAAAAATGATTGAACAATTAAATCAGATGCTTTCACAAACAACGGTGATGAATACAATGTTGCAACAGGCATTACGGTATTCTGATGACTTAATAAACAATATTAAAATGAAAAATTCAAAGGCTATCACATCACTTATAAACAAATTAAATGACATTGATAGATCAATTTCAAACCTAACTATCACCAAAAATATTGTTGGACTTACTATTCAACATGTTATTCATACAGTTATGGAAGGTTATGAGATTGATGAAACAATAAAGGATGAGCAGGAAGCAACAGCTCTTCGCTCAAAGTATTTGTATACTGGCTTGCGTGATGGATTACAATTTAGCAAACGTATAATTGAAAATATGATTATGCTATTATCACAATAACTAAGCTTTCTTTAATTTTTGTTTATTAATGAAAACTATACCAGCAATACCAGCAATCACAAAACAAAATGCAATTATTTGAGCCTGGGTTAAACCAGCAAAAACAACCGGATTGCGGCGGATGAACTCAACACAAAAGCGTGACACGCCATTGAAAATTAAATAGATAAAAAAAAGCATTCCCTGAGGGAGCTCTTTTTTCCTTAGTTGAAGCAACACTATTGCGACAATGAATGAAAAAAAGGATTCAAATAATGGAGTAGGGTACACGGTGTATGATATTGGTACAATTCCATCAGGGTATGCTACTCCTAAAATACTTGAAGTTTCTATTCCATAACAACCGTCGCCAGCAATATGACATCCTATTCTGCCAAAACCATAGCCGATTGCTATGCAGGGCGAAGCAATATCAAGTATTTTTAATACAGGTTGATTACTGCGTTTAATGATAAAATAAGCAAAAAATAGGGCAAATAGTAATCCACCATATATTGAAAGTCCGGCACCTGAGAAAACAGTACCGGTTGGGTCAGCCAAAAATTCATCCATGTGGTCAAGAATATGAAATACCTTTGAACCTATGATACCTGCAGGGATAGCTACAAGAAGAATCTTGTATGCTATGTCTGGATTTATATTTCGTAGTATAAGCTCTCGTTCTAATAAAAGATAGGCTAAATAAATACCGATTGCAAGCATAACACCATATCCACCAATTGTTATGAATTTGTATTGGAATAGTATTGGATACATCGTATTACCCCTTATTTTTCAGTTTTGTAATAATATCTGATCGCTATCTCTAAAGTCTATATAGTTCTTTGAAAATATATGAGTAATTCAGTTTAATGATAATGAGAAGTTTTTATAGGTGACACTAAATAGATAATAAAAAAAAATTGCAACAGAATTATTGTACCTGCTGCAATTTTTAAGAATATGAAGTGTAATATTAATTTACATTAACAGATAATGTATGTTTCAATTCACGTTTTAATATTTTTCCTGAAGGATTTTTGGGTAATGCATCCATAATAAAGATTTTCTTTGGGGTTTTGAATCCAGCTAAACGTTGTTTTGCAAATTCAATTATTTCTTCATTAGTTGCCTGCATATCTTTTTTCAATATCACGGCGGCACAGACTAATTCAATCCATTTAGGATCAGGAAGTCCAAATACAGCTACCTCAGCAATTGCAGGATGCTGATATAAAACTTCTTCAACTTCACGAGATGCAACATTTTCGCCACCTGTTTTTATCATATCTTTCTTTCTATCTACAACATAAAGGAATCCATCTTCATCAAATTTACCTAAATCTCCACTATGAAACCAATTAAATGCAAATGCCTCTGAAGTTTTTTCAGAGTCATCTAAATAACCAGTCATAACATGTCCTGAACGGTGAACTATCTCTCCAATTTCACCAGTAGAAACATAGTGACCATCATCATCCAGTAAGGCAGTTTCAACGTTCAACACAGGTTTACCTGCTGAACCAGGTTTTTTTAATTGGTCATCCGGTTTTAAGATTGTTGCTACCGGTCCCATCTCGGTTTGTCCATAATAGTTCCACAACCTAAGACCAGAAAAAACTTCTGTTAAACGTTTTAATACTTCAACAGGCATAATACTGGCACCATATGCAGCTTTTTTAAGACTGTTTAAGTTATAATTTTTAAATTCAGGATGGTTAATAATACCAATCCATACCGTTGGTGGAGAAAACATATGATTAATATGGTACTGTTCAATTAATTTCATCATACCAACTGCATCAGCTTTGTGCAATATCACGTTAGTAGCGCCAATATATAAAAACGGCATAAGGAAACAATGAAGTTGAGCGCAATGGAAAAGTGGTAATGCATGGAGACTTATATCATCGGGTTTGTATTCTCCTTCTATAATACAGCTAAAGTATTGTGACATTAATGCTCGGTGTGATAGCATCGCTCCTTTTGGTTTTGATTCTGTACCGCTGGTATAAGGAATCTGAGCGATGTCTTCTGCATAAACGTCAGTATAAATATCTGCTGATGACATATCATTCAGCATTGTAATAAGATTGTCAAATCCTTCGGGAATATCACCACCTTCCAATGGAATATAACTCCAATTTTTCACAGCTGGACATTTATCGACTAATGAAGCAATAACATTGTATAAATTATCTTCTATGATAACAAGCCTGGATCTGGAATGATTAATAATATATGCCATTTCATCTGCATTGAGCATGTAATTAATTGGTACCTGAATAGCTCCAATTTTTGAAAGTCCTACAAAACTTATTGGATAATAATGTGAATTGTAAGAAATCATAGCTACCCTGTCACCTTTTTCAATACCATACTGTTGCATAAGATGAGCAAATTTACAACATTCCTCTTCGAGCTGCTTAAATGAAAGATTGGTATTCCGAAATGAAATTGCTATTTTTTCCCCAAAACGTAAAGAAGAGCGTCGTACAATATCACCAATTGTATCTCTGCAAAAAACATTAGCCATAAAGATCCTCCGTTTATATTATGATATGATATATAACAAATATGAAATAATACCTTTTGCATTCAAGCAATATTTGTAAATAAAATATAAAATAGTCAAAGATTGGATAGAATGGACTATTGCATATGAGAATTAAATGGAATTGTTATATATTATTGCTATTTTTTATTAATAATAGGATATAATATAAACATTGGTAGAATTATAATTAGATTTTTACTATATTTTTGATCTTTATTAATTGTTTTTTTTATTGACTTGTTTCATAATGATTTATGAAGGTAATAATCACGCCCTGATCTTTTTCTAATCATACATAGTAGCAATTGTTTATATTTAATAGGTGTTAATGCAGGCTGAATTGATTTTTTATGTTTATAATTATTATATAATAAAACAGAAAGGAGAAAGCTTTCATGGCAAAACGAATTATGAAATCAATGGATGGTAATGAGGCTGCCGCGTATATTTCATATGCTTTCACCGAGGTGGCTGCCATCTATCCAATTACACCATCTTCACCTATGGCTGAATTTATAGACGAATGGGCTGCTCATAACAAAAAGAACATATTTGGACAGGTAGTTCGTGTTGTTGAGATGCAATCAGAAGCTGGTGCTGCGGCCGCAGTTCATGGTTCATTGCAGGCAGGTACATTAACTACAACCTATACTGCTTCACAGGGTTTACTTTTAATGATACCTAATATGTATAAAATTGCCGCTGAGTTATTACCAGCAGTTTTTCATGTAAGTGCGCGTTCAATTTCTGCTCAGGCACTATCAATATTTGGTGATCATCAGGATATTAATGCTGCACGTCAAACTGGTTTTGCTATGCTTGCAAGTGGCGGAGTGCAGGAGGTTATGGATTTAGCCGGTGTTGCTCATCTAAGTGCTATCAAATCACGCATACCGTTTTTACATTTTTTTGATGGATTTAGAACATCTCATGAAATACAAAAAATTGAAATACTTTCTTATGAAGATTTAGCCAGGCTGATAGATTATAATAAATTAAATGAATTTAAGAATAATGCATTGAATCCAGAGCATCCGGTAACACGTGGCACAGCTCAAAACCCTGACATCTATTTTCAAACTCGTGAGGTAAGCAATATATTCTATCAGACTGTACCTGATATTGTAGAAGAATATATGCAGGAGATAAGCAAATTAACTGGTAGAGAGTATCATCCATTTATTTATTATGGTGCTCATGATGCTGAACATATTATAGTGGCTATGGGATCAATTACTGAAACCATCAGAGAAACAATTGACTATTTGTTACAGCAAGGAGAAAAGGTTGGGCTTATAATATGTCACCTGTACCGCCCATTTTCAACACAATATTTCTTTAAAGTTTTACCTGAAAGCGTAAAACGAATAGCTGTCCTTGATAGAACCAAGGAGCCAGGTTCAATTGGTGAGCCGTTATATTTAGATGTCAGAGCTGCTTTTTATGGTATGGATAATTGCCCAACTATTGTTGGCGGACGATATGGATTAAGCTCAAAGGATACAACGCCAGCTCATATTATAGCAGTATACAATAATTTAAAGCTCAATGATCCCAAAAATAACTTTACAGTAGGTATTGTAGATGATGTAACATTTACTTCATTACCAGTTCCAGAGGATACCAGTGTTGTTCCCGAAGGTACGTTTGAGGGTAAGTTTTTTGGCTTGGGTTCTGATGGAACGGTTGGTGCCAACAAAAATTCTATAAAGATAATAGGTGACAATACAGAACTGTATGCTCAGGCTTATTTTGCGTATGATTCAAAAAAATCGGGTGGTGTCACAGTATCTCATCTTCGATTTGGTAAAAAGCCTATCCGTTCTACCTATCTGGTAAATAATCCTGATTTTGTAGCCTGTCATGTACCAGCATATCTTGAAAAATATGATATCCTCAAAGGGTTGAAAAAAGGCGGGGCATTCCTGCTTAATTCATTATGGGATGAAGAAGAAACTAAAAAGCAATTACCTGATCATATAAAACGATTTCTGGCTGAGAATAATATTAAATTGTACATCATCAATGCAACACAGATTTCAGAAAATATTGGGCTCCCCGGCAGAACCAATACTATTATGCAAGCAGCATTTTTTAAGGTTAGCAATGTTATACCGTTTGAGATTGCTGAAAAAGAGATGAAAAAAGCTATTGAAAAAAGTTATGGCAGGAAAGGTGCAGATGTTGTTAGCAAAAACATGGCTGCCGTTGATGAAGGTGCAAAACAGGTTAAGGAAGTAGCGGTGCCTGATGCATGGAAAACTATTGCAGTGCCAGGAAAACCGGTATTTGAGGAGTTGCCACCATTTATACAAGAAATAGTTATACCCATGAATAGTCTTGAAGGTGACAGCCTCCCTGTAAGTGCATTTTTGCCAAGGCCTGATGGCACATTTCCTCCGGGGACAACGCAGTATGAAAAACGCGGAATAGCAATCAATGTTCCAGAATGGCAGCCTGATAATTGTATACAATGTAATCAGTGTGCGTATGTTTGCCCTCATGCTGTTATACGTCCATTTCTTCTCAATGATGATGAAATGCGTAAAGCTCCTGAAGGGATGCTAACACTGGATGCTAAAGGTAAAGGACTTGAAGGACTACGATTTAGAATTCAAATCAGTCCACTGGATTGTACCGGATGTGGCAATTGTGCTGAAGAATGCCCTGCAAAGGAAAAAGCTCTTATCATGAAGCCTCTTCAAAGGGAAATTGAGCAGCAGAAATACTGGGATTTTATTGTCAAAAATGTAACCTATAAAGATAATCTTATCAATAAATTTACTGTCAAAGGTAGTCAGTTCTGTCAGCCTTTATTTGAGTTTTCTGGTGCATGTGCCGGTTGCGGCGAAACCCCTTATATTAAACTCATAACACAATTATTTGGTGACCGGATGATGATAGCTAATGCTACCGGTTGTTCATCAATCTATGGAGGCTCTGCTCCTGCAACTCCCTATTGCATCAATGCAGAAGGACGTGGTCCTGCATGGGCAAGTTCATTATTTGAAGATGCAAGTGAATATGGGTATGGCATGTACCTTGGTGTAACGCAGCAGCAAAATACCATAGCTCAGTTGCTGGAACAGGTAGCAAAAACTACAAGTAATACACAGCTTAAAGCAGCATCGTTAGAATGGCTTGCAGGCAGGAATAATGCAAAGGCTTCACGTGAAGCAACGCAAAAGCTTTTACCCTTATTAAAGGGCGATAGTTCCCTGGAAGCAAGCGAGGTGTTAAAATTAGCTCAATACCTTGAGAAAAAATCAATCTGGATATTTGGTGGCGATGGATTTGCATATGACATTGGGTTTGGTGGATTAGATCATGTCATTGCATCTGGCGAGGATGTTAATATTCTGGTATTGGATACTGAGGTATATTCCAACACGGGAGGACAGTCATCCAAAGCTACACCCATTGCAGCGCAGGCAAAGTTTGCAACAAGCGGTAAGCGTGTACGAAAGAAAGATCTTGGTATGATGGCTATTACCTATGGTTACGTGTATGTGGCTCAGGTAGCAATGGGTGCCAGCCAGATGCAGTATATGCGAGCTATAACCGAAGCGGAAAATTATCCAGGACCTTCCGTAATCATTGCATACGCACCATGTATCAATCATGGATTACGCGAAGGAATGGGTAAATCACAGCTTGAAGAGAAAAAAGCTGTTGAATGTGGCTACTGGTCAATGTGGCGTTACAATCCATTGCTGGAAAAAGAAGGGAAAAATCCATTTATACTGGACTCCAAAGAACCTAATTGGGATAAATTTAAAGATTTTTTGATGGGTGAAGTGCGCTATTCTGCTTTGAAGAAGGAATTCCCTGAAGTTGCCGAAGACCTTTTTAATGCAGCACTGGATAGCGCCAAATGGCGTTACAATAATTATAAACGATTAGCGTCAAATTAAGAATAATAAAGGCTCCCTGTAATAACCTATAATAATAGGGAGCCTTTTTAATACTTTATCCTTTGGATATCACCTCGTAAAATATTTCTATGCCTGAGTATTTATATTCTTTCCTTTATTTTCTTCTTCCAGAGTTTTAGAAACCTCGCCCAATCTGTTTCGGGACTCTTCAACTATGCTTTTCCCTATATCCTTTGATTTTTGTAACGCACTTGTTTGATTGATGTTTGTTTCATTAGTGATTGTATTAATCATAAACCCTCCCTTGTTTTTTGCTGATTTGTTGAAATGGCATAATTGAAATCTAACATTTATTAATATATTACTTTAAAAAACTATCGCCACTTATTATTTTACTTTAATATATATAAGATAGGTAATAAAGTCAAATAAATTATGTATAAATGTAATAGATTGCTTTTATTATTTAAAAACCATTATATGACTATTTGCAACGCAACCAATCAAAATCATCAATGATTATGGATGTCAATTATTGAGTATATGGCAAAAGTGAATTACATTAAATGTAAATAAATAGAAAATGGAAGAAATTTCATACCAAATAAAATTTTATTACCAGTAACTATCGCCATAAAAATAAATGGAAAAAATATACAAATATATATAATATATAATGTATATGCATATAAATTAATATTGATAATATTAAATTTTCTATTGATAAATATAATAATATCTATATGTATTGTTAAGTTGATAAATGAGCAGTACAGTAACTACAATGGATAGTAGTTAAAATTTTTAAATTATTGCGGTATAGTATGATAAACGTTGATTCAGTTGTTTTGCGTCGCAAGCCATCGTATCCACTGTCACAATGGCATAATGATTATAATAACAAAAAGGTTACAGCAGAAGAAGCTGCAAAGATTATTCAATCTGGTGACAGGCTGTTCATGGGTGGTGGTACTGGTATCCCTGCTTCGTTTGCTACCGCTCTTGGTAAAAGGGCAGGGACGGTTAACAATGTAACCATCTATCAGGGATATGCAATGGGTTTGTATGATTACATGAAACCCGAAAATAAAGAAAGTTTTCATATTGAAACAATGTTTGTTGGTCCTATGGAACGTGTTTGCATGGAATGGAAGATGGCACATTACAAACCCATGCATTTAAGCGATATACCCGAGGCAGGATTGGATGCAAGGTGTAACAAAGTAGCGTTTACGGCAACACCACCTGATGAAGATGGATTTATGAATTTATCATGCTTTGGAGCTTTTTTACCAAAAAAAGAGGTGCTATGCAAAGCTGATACTATTATAGCTGAAATAAATACAAATACTCCATGGCTCAATAGCGTTGATTTTCTTGTACACGTTTCTGAGGTGGACTATATCATTGAACATGATACTCAATTATTTGAACTGCCCGAAATTCCCATAACTGATGTTGAAAAGAAGATGGCTGAAATGATTGCGGATTTGATCCCTGATGGAGCAACCATACAGCTTGGTTTGGGTGGGCTTGCAAATGGAATTGGCAATTTACTGTATACAAAAAAAGATTTAGGGATGCATGCTGAGGTTATTACCCCATCAGTTATGCGACTTATTGAGGCAGGTGTTCTTAATGGTATTAACAAAACACTTTATCCCGAAAAGGTTGTTGGCGCATTTGCAGTGGGCACAAAAGAATTTTATCAATATCTTGATCATAACAACAATTTTTTGTTTTGTGATATTGGATGGGTTAATACACCGGATGTTATAGCTTTAAATGATAATTTTGTTTCGATCAATAATGCGCTCATACTTGATTTAACCGGGCAGGTTGCTGCTGAATCCATTGGAACAAAACAGTATAGCGGAACTGGTGGGCAGGTAGATTTTATACGTGGTGCTAAGAAGTCAAAGGGTGGTAAAAGTATTATAGCGCTTAGTTCAACATATACCGATAAACAAGGAAAAATACATAGCAATATTGTTCCCCTTTTGCCATTGGGCACTGTGGTAACAACATCACGAACTGATGTAGAATATGTAGTCACAGAATATGGTGTTGCCAATCTTCGTATGCGAAGTATCTATGACAGAGTACATGCATTGATATCAATAGCGCATCCTGATTTTAGAGATGAGCTGAAATATGAAGCTGCCAAAATAGGTTGGATATAATATATCATAAAGTAATTGAATTAATTTCTTGAAAAATTCTTAATGACCTGTAATTCTATTTTATAGAATATTACAATATCCTATTTATTCTATTATAATGATATTGTAATGTTTATTGATGTTTAAAGTATTACTATTTATTTATTTAGTTAGTTAGTTAGTTAGTTAGGGAAGATCATTAAGAGTTTATATATGGAATATACAATAGTTCAATATAACAAACACCATCAAATAATTATCAACGAGTATAATCGGAAAGATTTTATTGCTGTTTGCTCTGAGTTGCTATACCGACCTAAAAAGCTGTTTATAGGACTTGGTGATTTTCTTGAAATTGGTGATTATAACCAGTTGCTGGATTCAATTTTTTATGATGAGGAAAGTGCAATCATTGAAAATTTTTTAGATGCAATAAACAGGAAGCTCTCAGAAGAAGGGCAAATTCCATTTTCTTTTTTGAAATTAGCAGTTTATTATCCTGATTATTTATTAAAAGATGTTCCCACGCAATGTGCTATTACTGTCGGTTCCAAAACACGTCTTTTTCCTGGTGCAGTGCATTTTATAAATTTTATCAATAATTATAACCCAATGATTCTAACGGCAATTCCTTATGAGATAGCTAATGAAATTGTAAAACGTGTTGGTTCTGATGATAACCATTTAGTGTCTACTGAATATAAAAAAATTATAAGCCAAAAGAATATTACATTATTTGCTGGTGATATTGAAAAATTTATTTCTGGTGAACGTAAGATAATTGAAATTGAAAAATATATGGCACTATCCAATACAAAAGATGAGGATGTGCTGTATGTTGGAAGGGGAGAATCAAGTGTTATTACATTTTCAAAAATTAATTCTATTGCTTTTAATCCTTCAGATTCTATAATTCCTCATTCACATATAACGGTATATGGTTCTTCTCTGGAATCGCTGCTGGTATTGTTTAACGATTCACCGGAAATTAATAAATTTTTGTTATCGGAAATTGGTGAACATATATTACCATCACTTATTGTATTATCAGACGTCAAAGAAAAACCTGCCGATATTATCGAGTTAGAGAAGCAACATAGAAGATTGCAGGCAAATATTATTGGTCAAAGAATTGAGCATGACATAGAAAGTTATACAACATTGAAACGTGATATTGAATTGTCATTGAGTGCATATCCCTTTAACTTTCAGGCTGTGAAAGAGATGGTTAAGGAACGTCTGGAAAAGTTTAAGATAAATCCCAAAGAATTTATAGACGAAATCTGTTCTATTGCACAAAAAAGGTATCAAAACTGGGGCATGTAATATTTTTCTTAAGGGAGGGATTTAATGGTATGGATAATGATAAAGCAGCAGGAATTTTAATATGTACCATTATAGTATTGTTTGGTATTCATTCTGTAACATTTGCTCTTAATATTGGCTATAATCAACTAATGTTAGGTAAGCAATACAATGATGTTAAGGATATCTTACACTACGAAGAGTATGAATATAATGAGTTTGTAATAGGTTCAATCAGAGTTATTCAATATCATAATCATGAGATAGATGGATTATTAATCTTTGATCTTTTTAATAGGTTATATACTATCATCGTAACACTACCTGTTGATGAGAAGCAATATTCCCAGTTGCATGAACACCTTACAAAAAAATATGGCACGTTTACTCTTGATAATGCAATGTACTGCTGTACTATAGGTATATACAGGATTGGATTATACTACAATAAAGCAACTAACATGGTTACTATCGAATATAACCATACCCTGCCATTATTTACTCCAGCAGAAAAGCAGGTATACAATCCATTCTCAAAGTTTTGATAAAGACGGTATTCAGTAGTGCTCAACAAAAGAATGTATAGTTTTTCCCTTCTTCTCCTTCTCTATCTTTCACAGGGTATCCCTTTTGGTTTTCAGGTTACTGCGTTACCGGTATTGTTGCGCCAATCAGGTATATCATTAACTATCATAGGATTTAGCAGTATATTAGCGTTGCCGTGGATGCTCAAAATAGTGTGGGCACCAATGGTTGATAGATTCTGGTTTAAAAAAGTTGGCAGACGAAAATCATGGCTTATACCCCTGCAGTTGCTCATGTTTATGTGTGCGTTTAGTGCATCATATATTCCTATTACATACAATCCAGCTTTATTTGCCGGGATTATTTTTGTTATGAATTTGTGCGCCTCAATGCAGGATATAGCTGTTGATGGTTTAGCCATTGATGTATTAAAAGAACAGGATTTAGGATATGGCAATGCTATTCAGGTAGTGGGATATAAAATAGGCATGCTTATTAGTGGCGGCTTTTTAGTATGGTTAAGTTCATATACTGGATGGCAATGTACATTTATTATCATATACAGTATTATTGCTGTACCGCTCATTTTACTTATTTTTTATAAAGAAAGGTTGTTAAGCCATACTCAGGTTAAACGTATAACATTTACGGATGTGATGGTGCATCTTAAAAATGCCATGGCAGGTAAAGGAATACTTTTCATTATTTTTTTGATAGCAACCTATAAATCAGGCGAAACATTAATTGATGGGATGTTTAAACCTTTTCTGGTGGATTGTGGTTTTACTGCTTCTCAGATTGGATTGTGGCAGGGCGTATATGGGATGGGAGCATCAATCTCTGGATCAATCATCGGTGGCATTGTATCTTCTCGCTTTGGTGTTATAAAAGGATTATGGATAACGCTTATCTTCCGTTTGGTGCCGTTGTTTGGGGAATGGTATTGTACTACGATAGTACCGTCACCATCAGTTGTTATACTGATAACCATTGCTGAGCACCTATTTGGTGGCATGCTAACCACTGCAATGTTTGCCTTTATGATGTATTGCGTTGACTCTGTGATAGGTGCTACCCATTATACTCTTCTTGCAACCATAGAGGTTATAGGGAAATCACCCGGTATGTGGTTTTCAGGACTTTTAGCAGATACTATAGGGTATTCATATCTTTTTGCTTTGGGAATTGTTGTTTCGTTTATACCACTTGTTTTAATGGTACCAATAAAAAAAATTAATAATACAAGTTATGTTCGATAGTTATTGGTAATATGGCATCAACCAGCAATATTATAAGCATTCTTCATAGTTTCAAACGTTAACTTCCTTAGAACGATATCTATTCGTCTTAATAAAAAAAAATAAAAAAGGTTGATAGAGACATATGCAAGAATTTTAAAAAAGGTTACTTGATAGTATGATTTTACTATTATGATTAGTTTATGATAATATACAAAAATAAAAGTATAATCAGCAACTAAGCGTTCTGCTGGAGTACTTCTGGTGGTGGTCCCCAGTGGTATTGGCAGCAATGTATGCCATTTTCCTTATAAAAAGAGAAGGTGTACGCCCTGCTTTCATAATAGTTAGGATAGTTATCGGTATTCATCTCTTTTAAGCGATGATTGAAATACTGTAAAAATTCTACCAGCACCTTTTCTATACAGAATTCAATAATTTTTGCCAGCGACATCTTCCACAGCTTCTTCACATCCAGAAACAGCTCGTATTCTGAATGGTAAATATACAGATGCACCCGCTTCCAGTTCTTTTCGCTGCTCCGCTTTCGGTAAGCAATGCGGTTAAA
>JAKPOE010000240.1 GCA_029548025.1 Spirochaetota bacterium | reverse complement strand
ACAATGCGCGGTAAAATAATGTACATGCGCGTATCGATGCCCATGAGCTCCAGGGAAAAAATTTCCCTGTTTTGCATCTGTGTTGCTATTTCAGCGGCAATTGCTGAACCAGAGCGGGCAACAACAATCAATGCCGTAACTAGAGGACCCAGTTCGCGCGCTATGATGATAACAAGCAAATTTCCAATAAAGCTTTCAATACCATATTTAGGAAAATTGGTGTTGGCCTGTATAATAACCGTACCCCCCAACAACAGCGCTATCCATGATACAAGCGGTAGAGCATCAATACCGGTAAATTTTACCTGATTGATTACAATAGTGTACAACGAGCGTATCTTTAGATACCGTAATGAGCGAAACGATCGCACAATACTTTTCATATAGCGTTCAAAATCATTAAAACCCTTTACTATTGCATTAATTTTTGCGATTATGCTAAAAAAATTTTTTTTAATTACTGACAGCATGGTTTACATTTTTTAAGTTGAATTTATTTACACACTTTTACATTGTGATACATTTGACTGTTAAAATGAAAAAATATTTTGTTATTATTATGGCATATATGGGAAAAATCGTCAAGCTTGTTATTATTGTTTTATGCATTATTCTTGTCATCCTCCAGTGGAGCAGGATTGAAACTACAGTAAATCTTTTTAAAGGGTACTTTTTACAGGTAAAAGAGTTGCTTATCACACCCGATACCGTTTCAATCATATACCCTGCAAAAACATTGTACTATAAACGTCCGTATCAAAAAAGTACAGCAAATATATTTCATTGCGGGAATCTGCTCTTTTATAAAACCACTCAGGAAGAATCAGTAGCTGCAATAGCAAACAAGATTATTGGGTATACCTACTATTATAAGTTATATCATCTACAAAACAGTATAAAAAATATCAATGCACTATCTACCAATACAGTCCCTGCCAACACCGTTCTGGTAATACCCTATTCACTGCCATGTATAAGCATTGACCTTACAAAAAAAACTATGACGCAGATACCCTTTGTGAAAGGGGTGTACTATTCAGGTTCAAGCTTATCAAGTCAAAAGATGATGCGCCAGTTAGTTGCCTTAAAGCAAGCCGGCATAAATACCGTAGTATTTGATGTAAAGGATGTAAACGGCATTGTAAACTATAAAAGCCATATCCCTATGGTGGTTGAGCTTAACACCCATGCAAAGCGCCCTGTTGATGATATCGCAACCCTTATCAGAGGATTCAAAGAGCTGGACATCTATGCAATTGCCCGTATAGCAGTATTTCGAGATCATCTGCTGGCTACAAAAAGTCCTGATATGGCCATAAAATCAAAAAAAACAGGCAGGGTATGGAACGATAGTTCAAAAGAATTGTGGGTTGACCCTACAAAGCAAAGCGTATGGGACTATACCATTGCTCTGGCATGTGAGGTTGCAAAATTAGGCGCTGATGAGGTGCAATTTGATTACCTGCGTTTTCCAACGGCTGGTGATTTGTCTGATGCACAGTATGCGTATGAAACTGGCAAAAAATCTAAGACTGAAACGATAACTGCCTTTTTAGCAAAAGCAACCGAAGAATTGCATAAGCTTAACACGGCGGTATCTATTGATATTTTTGGTGTAGCGGCATGGCAAAAAGAAGATGATATAAAAAAATTGGGGCAAAATATTGCATTGCTTTCTAACCATTGCGATGTTATCTCACCAATGCTCTATCCTTCGCACTTTAATGATAATTTTGATGGTTTTTCAAATCCAGGGGATGAACCCTATTACTTTGTGGCAAATGGAAATAAAAAAATCAAGGCGATAGTTCCCAATACATTGATACGCCCATGGCTACAGGCTTTTAAATGGCGGGTAAGCAATTATGATGAAAACTATATCCTTGCTCAGATACAGGCATGTATTGATACCAATGTTTATGGATACCTGTTCTGGAATGCATCAAACGATTACACTGTTGTACAGAAAGCATTGATGAAAAAAAATAATGGAAACGCAACAAGTAAACTTAAAAAGGAAAACCATAAATGATAGTTAAGGATAAACATTTTTTCAATGATTATATAAAGGTATGGGATAATGGTGCCATTAAAGATGCACCATTTATTACTTTAGGGCTTGAAGCAGTCCTGACCGATTACTACGGTAATTTATTAGATGCACCACCCCCCTTTGCGGTAAAAACCGATGAACGAATACTTGATTTAGGATGTGGATGGGGACGTGTATTGAAGCCTGTGCGCTCGATTACCAGGGATGCTGTTGGGCTTGATATATCACAGCAGATGCTTATAGCTGCAAAAAACCACTGTAACTATCACCACCTTCCCACTCCACTGGTAGGAGGTGATGGCACATCATTGCCATTTAAAGATAATACATTTGATACGGTATATTCTCTGTTAGTGTTACAGCATCTTTCAAAGGACAATGGCAAAAAAGTAATAAAGGAGATACACAGGGTATTAAAGCCAGGTGGAGCGGCATATATACGTGTACCATCACGATTTGCTCCTGAAAATCTTTTAATGAGTTTTTTACAGGTTATTAGCATTAATGTATTCCGCTACAAAGACCCAATCCGGATGCGTTTTTACAGGATTGGTGAAATAAAAAAAATATGCAATAGCCTATTCAGCAATGTTGAAATTTCTGCACATGAATTCAGGCCGCCATGGAATTTTCATACACCATGGACATGGCATTATATAATCATACCCCGTCGCTATCATAAGAGGTTACGAGCCATTTCAGATGCAATAGAGAAAAAGGCAAATACAACAATGCCATGGTTAAAGCATTTCGCGGTAACCCTGATGATAAAGGCAGTTAAATAAATAGCTTAAAAAAGGGGATCAACCACCTTACTGACGTAATTGTTGTGTCATAAGGATTTTTTTCAGTATTTTCAGCGGTATTCCCCAGTAAACATGGTAGCTATCAACGCCATCTTCAGTTGTAAATTCATAATGATAGCTTCCATATAGATAGTTATCGGTATTTTGTTTTTTTATTGTATTTTCAATACATTCAAATAGAAAATTATCAATACAAAATTCAATCATCATGGCAACAGACATCTTAAAAAGCTTTTTGGCATCTAAAAAAATTTCATAATCAAATGGTTTAAGCACAATATGTAAACGCTGCCAGCTATCGCTACCTCTCCTTTCCCTGTATTGAATTTTTCTATCTGCAATAAATTGCATCTTTTTATTTTGTGCTGCAAATCGTACGAGCAATGTTATCAATTCACTAACACTCAGATTATACAACAAAGAATATTGTTTTAAACGATGCAGGTGTTCATGAGAAATACATGTTGTTGTTTCACAATTCATCTGTCACCTCTAAAAATAGAATTATTTCCCATTGTCATTATGTGATTTTTTTTGGTGAGCATTGCAATGTTTCCTCACTGTCACATATAGCGATGTTAACTAACAATGGTAATCATTCATTACTATATTATTATTTATAATATTATTGCAAAGATAATAAAACACATTCCCTATGCTTATGACCATAAAGGAATATCTATACTAAAAGTAGTAGATGTTCCCCTTTTTTGCAGAATATACATACAATCATGTTATCTATTTCAATGGTTCTTTAACAAACTTTATGTCCACTGCGGATACAATCTATTGTCCTGATATTTAAATTGTAAACAATCAAGTTGTATAAGGCGTTCCACTTCCCGTGATAATTCATCTTTGGGAAAAGGCAATGTTGCTGAAAGATATTCGGTCAATTCATGGGCAACATCGATTGGTGCACCATTTGCAATCCCGGGGTGATTTTCAATCAATCGTTCTAAAATGATATCGCGAGCTATCTCAAAAGAACGTATATTGCCTATTAAATTCTGTTCATCCTGCGTTAATGACTCGCCACGATTTTGCTTTTCACCCAACGACAATATGTATTCCCTGATACTGCCATTAAACACATCAACAATTTCATTAATTTTATTAGCGCTTACATCAGGGGTAACTGAGACTGCTCTGTTTGCATCATACAAGTCCCAATCATCCGTTAAAATTTCAATCCCATAGTAATCCTTCATTTCACGAACCTCGGTTCCGGGAAATGGTGCCAGAACATGGAAACCATAATTATCACTCAATTCCTTAGCAAACTGTATTGTCTTCTTCATGGTTTCTTCTGTTTCACCAGGCAAACCCAGTATATACGATGTCATTGGGCTAATTCCCACTTTTCGGCATGCCTCAACAGCTTTCTGACACTTTTCCAGTGTAATCTTTTTCTTCACTTTATCCAGAATTTCCTGATTTCCACTTTCAATTCCAAAACAAAGCATGGTACAGCCAGCATCCCTCATGTAGGTTAAAAGCTCTTCATTAACGGTATCAACCCGGGCAAATGCAGTCCATGGGTGGTCAATCCCGCGCCTTTTAATCTCGTTGCAAACCTCAATACAACGGCTTTTATTCGATGTAAAAAGATCATCTACAACATTTATCTGTTTAAATTTCATCGCCGCTAACTGTTCAAATTCATCCACAACACGATGTGTTTCAAAATAACGCACCTTTCTTCCAACCATCTTGCTGCCAACACAAAAAATGCAGTTAAACGGACATCCACGTGAGGTCATCATATTTATTGGGAACCCTAACGCCCGATATTTGGATAGCTCAGCCAGATGCCGTGCCGGGAAAGGGAGTATATTGATATCAGGTATAAATTCCCGTATTGGATTATGAACAATATCATTATCCTTATCCCGATAAGAAATTCCCTTAATAGCCCCATAAGCGCTTATTGAATGTAAATGTTGCAAAAATTCGTGGAAGGTGGCTTCACCCTCACCTCTCACAATCACATCGACAAATGGATAATTGTGAAGAATGGCATGCGCATCAAAGGTTACATGAGGTCCACCCAGAACTGTTACTATATCCTTATCTAACTCTTTATATACTTTTACTATGGAAAGAGCTTTTTTGATATTCATGGTAACGCCTGTTGAACCAACAACATCCGGTGCAAACTGCGACACAACATCAGAAGCACGCTCTGGTGTAAACCTGTTTACAATATAATCTTCTATTTTTACTTCAATGCCCTGTGCTTCAAGGAATGCGGCAAGGGCCATTAATCCAAACGGAGGTGATGGCGCCTCTTCAAAGGGATATGGGGGATTGATAAGCAATACTTTCATGATCTTCCTTTTATCGTTTCAATTTGATATTCTCATTATAGTTTATGCTATAGCATTTCATATTCTATGGACATTAAATAAGCAAACAATTTTTGGCAATATATTTTTGTGCTTATCATAGAAATTATGACATCAGCATACTTATGATTATACCAAACAATAAATTCCTGGCTTTTCAATTATCAGTGTATTATTTTTTTTTAAAAATAAAAATTGCAAAGGGTTGGGCGATAGTTATTGTGTATTATACATAATCCGAAAATGACAGGTGAAGGTGATAATGGAATGCACTGTTGTTTTGATCCTGCATTGAAGCATAGTTTCCTTTATCGCAGTGATGTTTAATAACTCAATTCATTACATCTTCTGGAAGTCACTGAGTATATTAAGGCTATGTCAATGAAAACACAATGAAATCATTACTGCATGACACAAAGCAGGCAGTGAAGTGCATAAGCTTATCTTTGAGCATCTTACTTTTACATCAACCTTTTATAACGAACGCTAAAAAAATAAACATGAATTTTATGTGAAATTTTATTTGCTATAATAGCTACTATTTATTAATTGCTTGCTAAACTCATTTATTAAAATGTTAATGTAATTATGATAAATTTTTAATAAATAGCTTGATGGAATATCTGGCAAGCATGTTGTGCTATCAATGTTATGAATTAAATTATAAGCAATTATACCACACTAATGTCATAATTAAGAGTTTAAAAAAAATTATGGAGAGGTTATCATGAACAATATGACACAAAATCCTTTTAAAAAAATATTTGAAGAAAAATATGAACAGCTCTTGCAACATCCCGAGATGCAAAAAATAAAAAATTTTTTAAGCAATCTTTTATCAATAGATGATCAGGATTTTATGTTTATGATTACCAATGAACTTGGCAATACCGTTACATTATATGCATCAAAACAAAATAATAATCCAATTCAGTCTATAACTTTAAAACTATACAGCAATGCAGATTCTTTTATTCCTTCAATAGTGTTTGCCTCAGCATATGATTCATATAGTATAATCAAATCATACACAAAACCATCTAATATACTGCTACCCGAATGTAACATCCCGCTATATAACGAGGTACAATTTGGCAAGGCTATCTTCCATGAACTGGGAGGTTGCGACATTGATGAGATGTCTGATGTTTTATTTGACGTTGCTTCAGATGAAGAAATGCTAGAAACAATAGCTTTCCAAATGGCTCAAACGTTAACAATAATCAAAATATGTGAACTGCTTCACGATGCGTGCCTGCTACTGGTTCAGGGCGACAGATTTAAAAAACTATCGATAACAAAACCTTTTTCATTTTTTATAACCATTGATGATAAAGAATATATTACCGGTGTAACAATTGATTAATCAGTAATCATTGATAGTACCATGATTTGTGCGATAGTTCCTTTATATCATCGTGGTTTCACAGGTATTTGCTCATCAATAATAAATCTTCCTTTGAAAACCCAAACAGCACTATTAACCTGGTCCCGGCGAAGCTGTCTAAAAGTTGATTTTTACAGCCCCATTGTTAACAAACACAAATACATATCCCTATTAAACCATAGTAGAATCGTTATTGTTTGCTCATCTTTACTTCTTTATAAACACTGTTGAACCACCTCATACGGCGGTGTGCCTTCATTGCCTCCCATATATCCGTTCCATGGCGGGTACACAACGGGCTTCCTCGCCTGCCTTAACAACGATGTCGTGTAGTGTTTACTATTTTCATTTCTCATTGAAACTTTATGTGAACATTATGTTCTCAACTCATTTTGTATTATGTCGTATGTTTATTACTTTTTAGACATCCCCTATCATCGTTTCCGGATTGTATAATTTTCACTCCCTATGGGTAGCCGTAAGCCGCCCATGGATAATTTCTACGCAATAGTGTCATTCTGATGGAGCACCAGCAACCGAAGAATTTATTGTTTTATGTGATGACGAGATTCTTCGCTTCGCTCAGAATGACAGGCTGCAAAGATGACACGGCTAATGGGGTTTGTGTTTAACATATTTTTATTACATTTGGATGACAACTCACGCCATGCTATCAATTGTTCTTTACCAACTTTTTTTTATGCCAATGCATCATAGCTTTTACAAATATTAATGATACATTGGCTTAATCGTGGTACTGCACAAGCGGTTATGAAAAATAATAAATATTAATTTATTTACATAAGTATTTGATACAATAGTTTTGGTGCAATCAGTAAATGAACTACTTCATTTCAACAATAGTTGTTTACTATTTGTTGTACTGTGGTTAAAGGAGATGCAAAAGACGGTATGCCCGTTTAAAAAAAAGCATGAAAACATAACAGGAAAACGATATACTTATACACTACGATAATGATAGCTATACAATGAATTTGCAAACTATCACAAAATGGTACAACGGGGGTAATGATGGAAAGCAAGATTGCCAGAGCATTAAATCTGAAATATCAGCCCGTAGCAATTGTATGGACTGACGAAAAGCCAGAGAAGGCTATTAGCTTTAAAAAAGGCAAATGGGGATGTGTGATGTGGCTGTTAGCGTCGGCAGCTAAAGGAAAAGTAGCAGTATGCGACAGAGAAACCTATGGCTGCTGGGGTGGAGGCGTAGGTCTTGGT
>JAKPOE010000455.1 GCA_029548025.1 Spirochaetota bacterium | reverse complement strand
CCACATTTAATTGTAGTTGGAACAGATATTACCGATATCAATGCTTTTGAGCTTGTGAGCATCATTAAGAAAAACTCAATTACGCGCTATGTCCCCTGCATTGTTTTTGGATCTCACAATGAGTTGAACGACAGAATTTCTGCCATTGATTCTGGTGCTGATGGATACCTGACATTACCATTGAAACATGAGGAATTACAAGCTTTAGTTCACGCTAAGCTGATTCAACATGATGAACTTTATCTATTGTCTGTTACTGATGATTTAACAGGACTTTTTACAAGAAAAGAATTCTTTAGACGTTTTACATTTGAAATAGAAAATAAAATTCATGAGCGTTTTTCAATTGCTATCATTGATATTGATCATTTTAAAAATATTAATGATACTTATGGCCATCCTATTGGTGATATTGTATTAATACAGTTGGCTGATATTTTAAAATCTTTACAATCAAATAACCATACCCCTGCACGTTTTGGTGGTGAAGAATTTGCAATACTATTTCCCGGACTTTCTTCTCAGGAAGCTAAAAAAATCATTGATACAATACGTCTTCAATTTGCAGGTATTAGTTTTAAAACAAATATTCCAGATAATTCTTTTTCAGTAAGCTTCAGTTCAGGAGTGGCAGAATATCCCACCATGGGTTCAAACTGCTCAGAATTGCTGTCACGCGCCGACCAGGCTCTCTATTCTTCAAAAACGGATGGCAGAAATAGAACCTACATTTTCAGTCCTATTATGGCTCGTAATGATAAGTTCTGGGAATATATAAAAACTAACAAAACTGCAAAGAATATTTTTATTGATCCATTCCTTCATGAGCCAACAACGCGATTCCACTATTTACCGGTTGTTTTAGAAAATCTACTATCTTCGGAAATCTCTATAGACACCATCGGAATTTTAATGATAAAAGCTCTGCCTCTTATTGATTTTTATCAATATCGAGGATATAAAAACTTTGAATATGATATAGAAAATTTAGCTTTACTTATCCCAAAGATTTGCGAGTTACATTTCCCCTATGAACGGCATATAACAATTGCTGATCTATATGATTATGAAATAGCAATACTTTTCCCTTTTCCCTCTTCTTTAAAGACAAATACAGCGGAATTTAATAAATTGTGTAAGGACCTGGTTCTGGATATATCATTACAAATGGTACATCAACAAATAGAGATTCAATATACACATGGAATTGTGCCATTTCACAAAAACTTTGCTAAAAATATTTTACATACCATTAAAGCTATTAGATCTCATTACACACCACTTCTGTCTATTTCAAATGAAAAAAATATAATCAATGATTTTTCAAAAGCGATAGATACCAAAACCGAGACAGGTGATTACATGTTTTTGCTGCCGGTATATCATCACGCCACCTTTAAAAAAACTTATTACCATGTATTTAGTAAACAGATGGTTTCTGCAAATAATTACTTTGATTTAATGCTAAAAAATGGTATTGTAACATCTAATGATTATTTACTCTTTTTCAATTCATTAAAAGATGTGATTTTAAAACAATCTTTAAAGGTTCCTTTAATTATCAACTGGACACCACGATTAGACCTCAAAACACAAATTGACATATTACAATCTTTAATTGCTACTTCTGCAATTCCCGGTCTAATCCTTGCAATAGATGAAATCGAAATGGAAGAATTTCTCCCTCAATATGAAAAGTATTCATCCTTTCTTGATAAAAATACAATTGAATGTGCTGTATCTAATTGCTACATTGGCAGCCAATTGCTCCACTATCTATCTACTATTGAATTATCAATGATAATACTTTCTGATCATATTATCCGTAATATACATTATTTTAAAGATAGAATTAAAATTATCAATGGATTACGTTTATTCTGTGACCAGATAAATGTGCCCATATATGCACCCAATATTTTAAAAGAAGGTGAATACAAAATAATCAAAGATATCACCGTTGCCTATATGTCAGGTCCATATATTGAACAACAGTTCACTCTTTTTTCCTTAAATAAAAAGGTGGTTTAGGAGGTGTTGCCATTATGTCTTTACTATCACAACACAACACAACAGTACCGAAAAACATTCTGGTTATCGACGACAGTAAACTAAACAGAGCAATAGTAAAAAATACTCTATTAAATTATAATATCCATGTTTTTGAAGCAGCAGATGGTTTAGAAGGACTTACCGTTTTGCAATCACGGCATTTTGATTTAATTCTTCTTGATATTGTTATGCCTAACATGGACGGTTTTGGTTTTTTAGAACAATGCAAACAATACATTGGAGATGACTTTATTCCTATTATTCTGATGACGGGTTTAGATGATTTAAACTCAAAGATCAAAGGCTTATCAATAGGAGCTGATGATTTTCTTTTAAAGCCATTGAATCAAAAAGAGCTCATTGCCCGTGTACAATCATTATTGAGGCTGAAACAAGCTCATGATGAATTATACGAAAAAAATCAACAGATACAAAAAGAATTGGAATATGCCAAACGGCTGCAGCAATTCATCATACCTAAAGATTTTTCATTTATTTCTTATCCGTCAATCAGTGGTCGGTATCTTCCAATTGCTGACATAGGTGGCGATCTCTTTGATTGCTATAAAATTTCTGATTCAAAGACTGGAGTATTAATTGCAGATGTGACAGGGCATGGGATCCCTGCTGCACTGGTGATGAGCATGGCAAAGATGACATTCAATATTCATTCATATGAAATATTCCCTACACAACAACTGATGTCAAAGATAAATGAAGAAATGCGTGGCCTTTTGTTAGATATGCAGTATATCACAGCATTTTATATGCTCATAGATAATGAACACAAAAATATAGCTTTCACCAATGCAGGCCATACTCGCCCTCTTTACTATCGCAAAAGTACTGATAAAATTATTGCATTGGATACCAATGGACTTTTTTTAGGCATTCAGGATGAATCACTTTATGAACAAAAATCAATTCATTATGAATCAGGTGATAGATGTATTTTATACACTGATGGGATTACTGAACTAAAAGATGACCATAATGAAGAATTTGGTGAAGTCAGACTGGCAAAATTTTTAAAACAACATAATAACGCATCAGGTTCTTTTTGTGACAATCTTCTTCAGACATTAGAACATTTTGCACCTTTAAATGAGAGAAGTGATGATATAGCCTTTTTATTTATTGAATTTTAATATAATAAAATTATTAAACTAATTTACATGTATTATAATGCCGCTTCTCATATTATATTTTCTATACTGTTCCATAAGATCGATGCTTATCTAAAAAGTTATTTTAACCTTTCAGGTTTAGCATTATCACCTTTCATGATAGAAAAATTGGATACAACAAATCAATATATTGTAGTATCTTTTCACAAATCAATAGCATCAGAAAACAATTTCCGGATTATAATATCCACCAGCACACCATCAGTACACCATTGCATACTGCAGTATCTTAACGATAATAGCAACACTATTGCCCTGCGTTTGAGTTTGATAGTGAAACATAAATTAAACATTACACTAATAAGCAATCATTTCTTGTCGAAAGGAGAAAATGAAGTGCCAAACATTGAGATTAAAGCATCTATCCGGGATACAGATGATCGAAACAGCAATAACACCTTTTCAATTTATTGTGAGAATGATTTCTTTAAACTTTTTAAAATAAACATGGATACCTCTCATCGACCTGTCAATACCTATGAACTTGAATCACAATTTTTACATTTTTTCAAAGATCCCTATACACTATTTCCTTCATTGCCCTTTATCCTTGAGGTGATGAGCGATGATGAATTCCAAAAGCTTATTTATTATTTATTAAATGAAAAACTACTAACTCCTTACCATCTTTTCCTTATTTCCAGAGCATACCCTCAATATTCACTGAAGATAAAACATAATATATCCAGGCATACTATTTCAGATATCATCAATGTGGGTAAATCAATCCATAAAATAACATACCGGGATGTTCTCGAAGCAATATATGCATTTGAAGAACTTTTATTTTTGAAATTACGTAGCAAACCATATTTCCATTATGGAACGTTCATTGAACAGGTTCATAGCATTTTACACCATATGCGAATGGTAACACTATTTCAACAAAAGTCTTTTGATGAATGGGTGTATGAATTTATAAAATCCAATCTTTTATATGCAGTCCTTGCAAAATGTGATGATATAACCATTGCAGCAGCTTTTTACAATAACAGACATTTGATCTCACTTCTGGATAACTATATTTCATCAAAAAGGATCAACGGTATAGCATCCCTTTTTGAAATGGAATGTGATACTAATCTGATTATCTCATCACAGCACAGAATGATTGAACTCTTTTTGAATACAATAAGCTCTCATAATAAACTGTACTCTCAGCCATTCAATATACTATTAAAGAAATATATGACACCTGAAAACATGTATTATGTATTATTTGAAATAGGATGGTTTGTTATAGCAACTGCACTAAAACAATCTTCTAAAAAATTATGTTTAGAATGCATAAAACATTTTCCTGAGGGTGCACAGTACTGTATTATTGATGTCTATAACGGTGTTTTAAATCCTAACATTGTACATGACGAAATGCAGATAAAAAAAGCAAGGAATCAACTAATACACTCCCTGCTGAAACTAAACATGTATGGCATTATACATTTTCAGGAGTAGTACCAAATTTTTTATCATGAAGATATTCAGCAATTTTTGAAACTGCTTCCTGTAGCTCATGAAATTTGTCAACTGAAAGTGCTACTCCTTTTTGTGTGGGTTTATAAACAACCGCGCCATTCTCAATTGATTGATACCAGATTCTAAGATTAATAAGTTCTTTGCCTTTAAATTCTGATATTTCCACTCGTATAATCTCAGTGTTATTTCTCTGTATATCCTTTATGATAACGCTCATAGAGTTACTTCCTTTTTATAATGTAAAAATTATTAACAATTAATACACATGATTTAATATTTTTCAACTATAAATATTGATTTATTAACATTTTATACACACAATATCAGGACTTATTCTCACTATATCCATAATAATAAAAAAATTCATTCGTTAAATCAATTTTATTTATTAATTGGTTGCAAAATAAAACCTTTATGCTGAAGTAGAAACAATACAGTATCATAGGTACTATAGTTATTATGCTGAAGCACTCAGTTAACCTTTTTTCCGCATGCTAAACGTATATTATGATATCAACAAAGTTATTAACAATTGTTAATAACTAAACAGGTTTGTATTATGACAAATTCAACAACAATCTGGAATAAAGTATTAGGTTCGGTAGAAGCTTATATTAATAAGCAATCATTTAATATGTGGTTTAAAAATACTGAACCGGTAGCATTCAATGAAGATGTTCTTGTAATCAAAGTAGTTGACGATGTTGCTAAACGCCATATTTCTGATCATTATACATCTCTCATTCTTTCTATCATTAAAGAGCAAACAGGCAAAGATATTATATGCGAGTTTGTTACCGGAAATGGTTTTAAGGATCATATAGAAGAAACATCGTCGCAGAAATTACACGAGCAGAAAGAAACACTGCTATTCCCAACAATTTTAAATCCCAAATATACATTTGAAAATTTTGTTATTGGGCCTAATAATCAATTAGCTCATGCAGCTGCTATCTCGGTTTCTAAAGCACCAGCAACGCAGTATAATCCTTTATTTATTTATGGTGGTACTGGTCTTGGTAAAACGCATCTGATGCAAGCAATTGGGCACAGGATAATTCAGGAACGTCCATACCTTAATGTTCTTTACGTTCCCTGTGAACAATTTATTAATGAATTTATACAGGCAATTATCGCCAATACAATATCAAGCTTTAAAATTAAATACCGTAATGTGGATATATTGTTAATAGACGATATCCAGTTTATTGAGAAAAAGGAGCAAACTCAGGAGGAGTTTTTCCACACTTTTAATACACTGCATAATAATAAAAAACAAATAATTATTTCAAGCGATAGGCCTCCAAAAGAGCTATCTACCCTTGAAAATCGCTTACGAACTCGTTTTGAATGGGGTATGATTGTTGATATTCAAGTTCCAAATTTAGAAACAAGAGAAGCAATACTCAGAAATAAAGCTGAAAAAATAAAAATTGAATTATCAGATGAAGTTTGTAATTATATAGCTCGGAGAATAAAATCAAGTATACGAGCACTGGAAGCTGCTCTGGTTAGATTAAGTATGGTCTCGAATATCTATAATCATCCAATAACACTTCAATTAGCAAAAGACCACTGTAAAGATCTTTTTGATGTTGATAGTTCTAAAAAAATTTCTATTAATGATATAATGGTAAAGGTTGCATCAAAATTTAATGTAACTGTTGATGAATTAACATCAAAAAACAGACAAAGCAAAGTTGTACAACCTCGTTTTATTGCTATGTATTTATCACGTCGATTGACAGATTTAACAACCATAGAAATAGGCAAAGAATTTGGTGACAGGGATCATTCAACTGTTTTAAATGCCATCAACAATATTGAAAAAACAGTCAATGATGATGTAGATTTTAAAGAAATAGTAGACGAATTAATATCTGAATTAAAAAGTTAATATACTGTGAATTAATTGTTACAACAATGTGTGTTTTTTCATAATATTTGTTTTATTTTTTTAATTTTTTTATCAATGGCTGTTAATAACTATATATTAAAGGTTTAATCAATAGTTATTAACAATATACTTTTTTTGAAATTGCTGAAATTTTCAGACTTTTCGATAGTTATTAACAAAAAAGTATTTACTACTAATACTACTTATTTTATATAAGTTTATTATATATTTAGTAATAATATACCTGGTGGTGTGAACAATGTTGATAGAAGTTGATAAAACACAATTAATTAAAGCAACTACTATAGCTGATTCTGTTGTTAGTTCAAAAAGTATTAATACCCTATTAACACAGTGTCTTTTTAGTATTACAAAAGATACTCTTGTTATAACAGGTACAGACAATGAGATTGGGATTAAAACGGATATTGATGTTGTTGCAGATGAAAGTGGTTCATTTACCCTAAGTGGTAAAAGGTTGGTAAATTTATTGAAAGAATTTCCTGATGGTATAGTTGTTCTTGAAGTTAATGGCTATAATGTATCAATTTCTTCAAAATCTGGTTTGGTAAAAGGACAATATGTTCTGGTTGGGGCTTCTGCCGAAGAATATCCCGTTATTAGAGATTTTAGCTATAAAAATGCTATTGAAATTGAACCAAAAACTCTTTATGAAATGCTCAGTAAAACAGTTCATGCAGCAGCTAATGATTCGGTAAAGCCAATTTTTAATGGTGTATATGTTTCTTCTGAGACTGAAAAATCTTTGACGGTTGTAGCAACTGATTCCAGACGTCTATCGATGATGCGAAAAGATACTAAAGGAAATGTTACCCTGAAAGAAGGTGTTATAATTCCCTTAAAAACGGTAAATGAGTTATTACATATCTTGAATGAACATGATACATGTCTTATTGAATTTGATGAGAGTAGATGCCATATAAAGTCAGGTAGAACAGAAATTGTTTCACGGCTCATTGATGGGCAATTTCCTGATTATAAACAGGTTATACCAAAAGATTATTTGTTGAAATCAGTAGTTGAGGTTAAAAGGTTAAAAGAGGCACTCAACAGAATAAAAATATTCACAAATGAACCATCATGGAGAATTCTTCTAAAATTTTCATCAAATGTTCTTGTAATAGAAGCAAGCTATCCTGATCAGGGTGAGGGTAGGGAGGAAGTGCCTGTTGAGTCGGATGCTAACGAGCCTGTAACGGTTGGTATTAATGTTCAATTCTTACTTGATTTGTTAAAAGAGATAGATTCGTATTCAGTTTTTATAGGGGTAACAGGAGTTATGAGTCCATTGGTATTACATCCTGAAGACAATAAAGAGTTCCTTTCAGTGATAATGCCCATTCAGATACGTTCAATGTAACAGGTAATGTATATATCCAGATTGTTATTAAAATCTTTTCGAAATTATGAAAATGAGACA
>JAKPOE010000440.1 GCA_029548025.1 Spirochaetota bacterium | reverse complement strand
AATCGTAACTCATATTATACCCAATTCTGCTTTTTATATTGCAGACCCAGAAGGGGGTGAATGGAGCGGACTTTATGTTTATCATAGAAACACCAGTAATGTTGTAAGCATAGGTGATCTGGTAAAGCTTACGGGAACGGTTGATGAATATTATAACTTAACCGAATTTACCAATGTAAGTGCTTATGAAATAATATCTCACGGTAATCCTTTGCCTCCTTTCTTAGAATTGTCTACAGCAGATATGCCTTCCGGAACTAATCATCCTGAAAATGAGAAGTATGAAGGAGTGCTGGTCAGATTTCAGGATGTTACAATTAAGTCCACTCCCGATAGCTATGGTCAATTTTTAATAGCGGATCACAGTAATGTTTGGGCTATGGTAGATAATGGATTATATGCTATTCCAGCAAGTTCAATTGTAATTGGCGAAAGTTGGCATATTATTCAAGGTATTGTTGACTATCACAGCAGTGCAGGTTTTAAAGTAAATCCGCGTGATGCCAGCGATATGAATAAGCAGGATACTATAGAGAATTCCATTATAAAAATAGTAAGAACTGATCCTACAACTGAGCCCACCCTTAATTCTGATGGTTCTATGAATTTAATTAGCACAAAGATTAAAGCGGAATGGGGAGTGCAAAGTTATTCCGTTACTTTTAGAGTTAACCCTGCTCAGCTGTTTTTTTCCGGACTTGATATTAGTGGAACTTTAACTGCTACTATGCCTGATTATAATGTTAATGCTACTGGAGATACTATTAGCTGGACCTATACTTCACCCGATGGAATAATTTATCCCAATAATGATGCTTTGTTAATTAAAATTCTGGTTAGACCTCTTGTTTATGGAGAAAACATAATTGACCTTGTCTCCTTTAAATATAATGATACAGAAGTTAATAACCTGATTGATGGCTCTATTATTACCAAATTGTCTAATCAAGCAGTTCTAACCTGTCATAATATTCAATATACTATTGATCCTACAGGTAATTCGCCTTACTATAATAAAACTGTTACTGTTCAAGGAATTGTCACTCACAAAATTCCCGATACAGGTTTTTATATTGCAGATGCGGAAGGAGGTGAATGGAGCGGACTTTATGTTTATCATAGAAACACCAGTAATGTTGTAAGCATAGGTGATCTGGTAAAGCTTACGGGAACGGATGAAGAATATTTTAATTTAACCGAATTAACCAATATAAGTTCTTGTGAAATTAT
>JAKPOE010000439.1 GCA_029548025.1 Spirochaetota bacterium | reverse complement strand
GTTAAGAGGTGAATAATTATGGCCAAATTGACAAGAAGATGGGGAATGGTAATTGATTTAGATAAATGTACTGGATGTGGGGCATGTAATATTGCCTGTTCCCAGGAAAATAATCTACCCATTTTTAAAGATGATTCTGATATACCTAAACGGGTTACCTTCCTTGATTTAGTAGAAGTAACCAACGATAAAGATCCTAAAGCACAATATCCTGATGTTAAGGTTGCATATTTACCCAAGATGTGTCAGCAGTGTTCAGGTAATGACCCCAATCATCCGAACCCACCATGTGTTAGCGTTTGTCCGGTCGTGGCAACTGATGTAGGCGAGGATGGTGTTGTTAGCCAGATATGGTCACGTTGCATAGGATGCAGATACTGTCAGGTTGCATGTCCGTATGAAGCCCGCGTCTTTCACTGGTGGAAACCGCGTTATGAAGGTAGCTTCAAAAAGTCCTTAAATCCTGATGTTTCTATTGCATCACGAGGAACCATGGTGAAATGTACTTTCTGTTCACATATATGGAAACGTGAGCGTGATAGAGCTATTGCTAACGGTGTTACTGACATCAACGCTGTTACCTATACACCAGCATGTGCATCTGCATGTCCAACAAATGCAATAATCTTTGGCGACCTTAATGATCCCTCATCACCAGTATATGAAGCTGCTGTACAGAAGAATCCCAGAGCAGTTCGTCTTGTTCATTCTATAGATGAATTACGAACAAAAGATCCTTCTGAATATGAAAAACGATTGAAAATTAAAGATTATCCAAATCCAAAAGTATATTATCTCACAAGCCAGCAATGGCTGCGTGATAAAATATCTGGATTTAAAAACTCCTGAAAAAGGCAAAAGGAGAGTTAACCGTGAGCAAAGTAATCAATTTCTTAAAAGATGAATGGAACAGCTATTCCAGGAATATACAGATATCATTATATGTGCTGTTTGCCCTGGTAGCGTTATTTGTCATTTTTGGTATCCAGATATTATTCTGGGGATTAGGTTATACCGATATGAATAATCGATTT
>JAKPOE010000418.1 GCA_029548025.1 Spirochaetota bacterium | reverse complement strand
GTTGCAAAAAAATACCGTGTGCCGATAGTTTATGTCAATCAGGTTGGTTGTAATGATAGCCTTATTTTTGATGGGAGTAGTTTTGTCATCGATACACAGGGCAATTTTATAATGAAGGCAAAAGCTTTTGAAGAGGATTGCGTAATTTTTGATACAGCAGTTGCATATCAACCCATTGTCTGTGAGGAAGATTTTTTATCTGATTGTACCAATGCTCTGGTGCTGGGTATAAAAGATTATGTATATAAGTCGGGTTTTAACAAGGTGGTGTTGGGTTTAAGTGGTGGTATTGATTCAGCGTTAACTGTCTGTCTTGCCACGAGAGCCTTAGGAGCTGACAATGTTATAGGGGTTACCATGCCTTCTGTTTTTTCGTCAAAGGGAAGTGTGGATGATTCAATAGCACTGGCAAAAAATCTTGGTATTACCATACATACCATTCCTATCAATGATTGCTATGATACCTATCTTGATATACTAAAACCATATTTTAATGCATTACCATTTGATAGCACCGAAGAAAATATTCAAGCCCGCATCCGGGGAAATATCCTTATGGGCTTCAGCAATAAATATGGTATGTTAGTATTGACAACGGGGAACAAATCAGAGCTGTCAATGGGATACTGTACATTATATGGCGATATGGCAGGAGGACTTGCTGTATTATCTGATATTCCCAAAACCATGGTATATGCACTCTCCTATTATATAAACAGGGATAAAGAAATAATACCTCAATCAATACTGGATAAAGCTCCTTCTGCTGAATTGCGAGAAAATCAAAAAGATCAGGATACATTACCTCCTTATGAAATCCTTGATCAAATAATTGAACGATATGTTGAATTAAAGATGAGTGCTGAAGATATTATTAACGATGGCTTTGATTCAGCAATAGTGTATAATGTTCTAAGAACTATCGATAAAAATGAATACAAGCGAAAACAAGCACCCCTGGGGTTAAAGGTAACAGGTAAAGCTTTTGGTGTTGGGAGACGCATCCCAATTGTTCAGCGGTTTAAGCATTAAATCACCATCTATGGATTGTCCAGCCCTGTGATTGAGCAATGCGCAATAATTTTTGATCGGGATTAACACAGTGGGGGTGCCCAACAGCTTCCAGTACCGGAATATCTGCCAATGAGTCAGCATAGTAATAGGCATCATGTATGTTGAAATTATGGTTATGACATAGTTGCAATGCTCTGTTTAATTTTTCTTTCCCATAGCAATACGATCCTTTAATAGAACCGGTGTAATGATCATTGTTTACTTCTAATTGAGTGCAAAGCATTGCATCAAAATGTAAATATTTCATGACAGGTTTACAGATAAAATCTAAGGATGCAGATAGCAATACAAGATATGCTCCCTGTGCTTTGTGTATGTATAATGATTCCAGTGCCTGCGGGTAGATATATTTTTTTACTGTTTGATCAAAAAAAGTTTCTGAATAGCGTTCAAGAAAACTGCATTGCATGCCAGCCAGCTTTGCAACCCATTTCTGTATTAATGATTCTGTGCTGATAAAACCCATGCGGTAAAGTGTTGAAAGTACCATACCCTTGCCAAGGGTAAGCAATGATAGCATGTGACGCTGGTAAAGGTCTTTTACAATTAATTGCCCTGAACTTGCAGCAATCAGTGTATGATCAAGGTCGTAAAAGACTATGTATTCACTCATACAAACACCATACAATAAAAAAATTTACAGGATGAATATACATGGATGTTATAAGAATAGTACAATGACACCATATTTTACAAAAATTATTGAAAATATGATTGCAATTAATAGTAATTTCATAAAATTGATATAAAAAGAGGATGTATGAATGCATTAATACTGTGCAAGTTGCAGCTTTTTTCATATCAGTTTATATAAGGTTTATAGTACTCTATGAATGGGTTACAAAGAAAAGATTTATTAGATATTCAATCGTTATCAACTGAAGAGATACTGCTGATCTGTAACTCGGCTAAATATTTCAAAGCCCTTTTTACACGTTCTATTAAAACTGTTCCCATATTGAGAGGTAAAACAGTATGTTTATTGTTTTATGAACCATCGACACGGACAAGAATAAGTTTTGAGTTGGCTGCAAAACGTCTTTCAGCCGACCTTATTAATATTGCTGTACAGACATCCAGTGTGGTAAAAGGTGAATCTTTAATAGATACGGTACATACTTTAGAAGCGTACAAAGCAGATTTCATAGTAATGAGACATGCGGCGTCATTAGCGCCGCATTTTTTATCTCGAAATATAAAATCATCGGTAATCAATGCAGGAGACGGAAATCACGCTCATCCAACACAGGCATTGCTGGATGCCTATTCACTCATTGAAAAAAGAGGAGATATTAAAGGGCTTCATATAGGGATTGTTGGCGATATACTCCATTCACGGGTAGCGCGTTCAAATATGGAGATATTTAAGCGGCTGGGAGCAAAGGTAAGTTTAATAGGCCCGCCTACATTGGTACCGGATGATTTTACCATGTATGCCGTGGATATCTATTACGACTTTGATACTATCTTACCACAGCTTGATGTTGTTTATATGCTACGAATACAGCGGGAACGCCAGCAGGGTTCATTCTTTCCTTCTATTCATGAATACCATAAACGTTTTGCTTTAACCAATGAAAGGTTAAAGCGATGTAAAAACAATGTTATTGTGATGCATCCGGGTCCCATCAACCGGGGGATAGAGATTGATGATGAGGTTGCCGATAGTCCCTGCTCTATAATCAATGAACAGGTTACCAATGGAGTAGCGGTACGGATGGCAATATTTTATTTATTAGCTGGCGGAGCGCCACTTGATGAAAAAGAGGTGGAATAATGACATTGCTTATTAAAAATGGTAGAGTCATTGATCCCTTATCTAAACTTGACAGATGCTGTGATATCCTGATTGATGAAGGGACTATTGTCACCATAGATACCAATATAAAACAACAAAGAAATATACAGATAGTTGATGCTCAGGATTGTATTGTTCTTCCCGGTCTTGTTGACATGCATGTCCATTTCAGAGAGCCAGGGCGCGAAGATATTGAAACGATTGCAGGCGGATCAACGGTGGCTGCAAAATCAGGGTATACCAGTGTATGCACCATGCCCAATACAAATCCGGTCATTGATAGTCAGGCACTTGTGCGATATATAAAAAAACAGGCTGAGTCCGGATTTATTAATGTGCATCCCATTGCTGCAATCACCAAAGGGTCATTGGGAGAAGAACTAACGGAAATGGGGGAACTCATTGAGGGTGGAGCAATTGCGTTTAGTGATGATGGCAAACCCGTTCTAAATTCCACAACGATGCGCCGGGCATTAGAATATTCAAGGATGTTCAACGTTCCAATAATTACCCATGCTGAGGATACAACATTGTCCGGTGGCGGAATAATGAATGAAGGTAATAATTCAATCTTCCTTGGATTGAAAGGAATCCCTAAAGAAGCTGAAGAAATAATGATAGCAAGGGATATATTACTGGCACGGCTTACAAAAGGAAGATTGCACATTGCCCATGTATCCTCAAAAGGTTCACTGGATATTATTGCAATGGCTAAACAACATTCCCTGCCTGTCACCTGTGAAACAGCACCACATTATTTTTCGTTAACTGATGATGCTATCGCAGATCATCTGGCAATGGCAAAGATGAACCCTCCCTTACGGACTGAAGAGGACAGAAAGGCAATCATTGAAGGATTGCGAACAGGGCTTATTGATGTCATTGCAACTGATCATGCACCCCACTTATCAAATGAAAAGATGCAGGAGATAGTATTTGCACCATTTGGTATCATAGGACTGGAAACTGCTGTACCATTGATTATTACCATTCTGGTAAAAGAAAATGGATTCAGCTATTTACAGGCATTTGAAAAGGTAACCATCAATCCATGCACAATTTTAGGTATCGATAGAGGCTATATCAAAGAGGGTGCTGTGGCAGACATAACAATAGTAAACCCTGAAAAGAAGGTTATTGTTGATAACAATTTTATCATTTCACGATGTAAAAATACCCCATTTTTAGACAGAGAATTTTTTGGATTGGTTACCCATACAATCTGCAATGGAAAGATTGTTTACCCATTCAGGTAAATAGCTCCTGTAATGCTAATGACATGATATAGTATCCCTCTTCGGTTGGATGCACTCCATCAAACTGTACCAGCTCATGCAATGGTGTGCCTTTTTTTACTGCATCTTCCCAGTACTGATGGGTCATAGCAATAGGAAGATGATACTCGTTTGCTATGGTTAGCAGCATATCATAAAATGTATATGCATTCTGTGCTTCTGGAGAATCACCAAACCACACTGAGGTAATGATAACGATATCGCACTGTATATTTTGTTGTATTGTATTTATAATAGCCCGTATATAGTTGCCAAAAATATCCGGGGAATAGCCATACACGCAATCATTTAAGGCAAACTGTATGAACACACAATCAGGATTATTGGGAATCACATCATATCCAACCCTGTGTAATCCACCATCTGCCGTATCCCCGGGAACACCTTTATTGAAGATTGTGATGGTAGCCTCAGGATATTGAATCTTTAAAAAATCATAAAAATAATCTACATATCCTGTATCAACCATCCATCCATAGGTCAATGAATCGCCTAATGCCACAATAGTGACAGATTCACCTTTTTTGAGCTTGTTGATGGTGTTAACTGGTTTTACCATATGCAACAATGTATCACAGGCAATGGCTATAAACAATAATTGAATCATAAAAAATATAAGAAATGGAAAATAATAAACATGTGGGCGATAGTTACCGGTAATCTATCTTCTGAAAAAATGAAGTATACATTTTTGATGGATTTGTGAGCACAAAGTATTGATATAAACATTTTTTAAAAATGTTTATAATACAGAAAAATGTGGTTGTTAAAAGCACCAAACAGTAAATATGCTTGAAAAATTACAGATGTTAATCTTGAGTCTTAAGTACTGTGTTTATCATCTTTAGGTGAATATTCAAAAGTATGGGAATAATTATAGCATATCCTTGTTTAATATGCATTGCAATAAGGTTCGTTGCAAATCTTAGCAAATATTTTCATTATACATGCAATGGGAGTATTATTATAAAGCAAAGTTAAGGCAACATACTATTAATCATTGAGGTGTAATATGGATATTACTAATAAGCGTGTATTACTTACCGGTGGATCGTCAGGTATTGGGAAAGCAATGATAGATGAATTGCATGGGTTTAACACATCAATAGTTGTTGGTGATCTTAATCCTGAGGCTATACAACACCATACAAACACTACTGCCATGTACTGTGATGTGAGCAAACAAAAAGATATTGATACCTTGTTTAATAAGGCAATTACCATCATGGGTGGTGTTGATCTGTGTATAGCTAATGCAGGATTTGCCTATTATGAAAAAATAGAAAGTGTAGATTACCAGCATATACAAAAGATAGTTGCTGTAAACTATATAGCTCCCATCTATTGTTTAGAAAAAATGATGGAAATAAATAAGGGCAAAAAATTTAGTGTTGCGTTTACCGCTTCAGCAATGGCAAAACTCCCTTTGCCGGGTTATGCGCTCTATTCTGCTACAAAAGCTGCTTTAGATGGATTTGCTCATTCATTCAATTTTGAAAAGGATAGCAGTGTCCATCTTTTGATTGTGTATCCAATTGCAACAGAGACAAAATTTTTTGCAACAGCTGGTAACAATATACCAGTGCCATTCCCAACACAAACTCCTGAAAAAGTTGCAAAGGAGGTAATAAAAGGTTTACAAAAAGAAAAACGATACGTTTTTCCTTCAAAGCTTTTCAGAGGCATGATGGTTGTTAACCGGTTCCTGCCTTTCGTGCTGTATGGCTATGCAAAGGTTGAGCACTATAAATTGAAAAAGTGGCTTTCAGTTTCAAAGGGTCAATGATTGATGGGTATTGCTGGTGTTATCTTTGATCTGGATGGTACCCTTCTTGATACCATTGAAGACCTGGCACATAGTACTAATACAGTGTTAGCTCGTTATGGTTTTGCGACTCATGACATAGAAGAATATAAGCAATTTGTAGGCGATGGCATGGATATGTTGATTCGCAGGGCTATAGGCAATAGTTCAGTATCGAATCTTAATGATATGGTTGTATCCTTAAAAGATGAGTATGCTAAAAGCTGGTTTGTCACTACAAAACCATATGCAGGCATTGAACAGGTTTTAGAGGAACTATCGCACAAAAAAATAAAAATTTCTGTCCTTTCAAATAAAGCCCATGAGTTTACCGTAACCATGGTACAATACTTTTTCCCCACCATACATTTTTCAAGCATTATGGGCTTGCAGGATGGGATGCCTCCTAAACCAAACCCTTGCGGAGCACTGTATGTAGCCCAAATAATGGCGGTTGAACCAGAACATGTTGCATTTATTGGTGATTCAGGAACAGATATTGAGGTAGCGCATAGAAGCAACATGTACAGTATTGCGGTAAGCTGGGGGTACAGACCGATTTCGTTACTGCAACAACACTATCCCGAAGCGATAGCTCATACACCTGACGATATACTTACCATTATAGAAAAGCATAGGTAATGTGCAATAACACTTT
Source organism: Spirochaetota bacterium (assembly GCA_029548025.1). The sequence goes on along the minus strand of JAKPOE010000418.1, from coordinate 4,460 downwards.
ACAGGTACTTTGGCTCTTTATACGAATAAACGGTATGGACTCCACCTTCTATTTGTGCTGACAACGAACGCAGTTCAAAACGCAATTCTTCTTTATACAGTTTATCATGAAGCGTTGCAATAGTTTTTATCCCCATATCCTGAAATGCATGCTTCAAACCTTGGACAAGATAAGGAACATATTCAAACATTGGTCCTTTGTCTACAACTGCTCCGGAAACGCCCTGTGCTACCATAATTTTGGAATCTTCAGCAAAGTATCGTTTTGCGCCGCCTTTTTGCATAGCTTCAAGGGATGCCATCCCCCGATAGCGCTTGAGGCGTATGCCGTTTTCATAAAAATATTCGCCAGGAGCTTCTTCAGTCCCTGCAAACATAGACCCCATCATAGCAGTAGAAGCCCCCAGTGATAATGCTTTTGCAATATGTCCAATGGTAGCAATACCACCATCTGCTATTGTTGGTATATTATAATCTCGGGCAAATTTGCTGCAACGGTACACTGCTGTTGCCTGTGCGCGTCCTACCGCCATGGTAACCTGTGTTGTGCATATTGATCCGGGACCCATACCTATTCTGAGTGCATCAGCACCGGCTTTAATTAGATTTTCACACTGTTCAACAGTTACTACATTGCCTGCAACTACGTCAAGATCAGGGTATTTCTTCTTTATATATTTAATCATTTCAACCTGATATATTGAATTGCCCTGAGCAGCATCAATGATGACAACATTAACACCGGCTTTTATAAGTTCTTGAAGACGTTCTTTTGATTCATCCTTTGTTGAAATAGCAGCACCGACCATTAATTGCTTTTTTTCATCCTTGGAAGCAAAAGGGAATTCTTTATTGGTAACAAGGTCATTTCTGCTCATCAAGGCTACAAGTCTTCCCTCATTATCCACTATTGGCAGTTTTCCTTTTTTTGATTGTTTCAGTATCTCATTTGCCTGTGCCAGAGTTATGCCTACACCTGCAGTGACAAGATTGGTAGTCATTACCTCTTTCAATTTTTTGGTTCTATCTGTTTCAAAGTCGATATCACGATTGGTAACAATGCCTATAAGCTTTGAGTTAAGTTTACCATCAACAGTTATGGGTATACCTGAAAATCCATGGCTTTCTCTGATTTCATCGATGTGTGCTATGGTATGTTCAGGTGAAAGCACCACTGGATCAGTGATAAAACCGTTTTCATATCGTTTTACTTTTCTAACATGGGCAGCCTGCTCTTCAATTGTATTATTGTAATGAATTATTCCGATCCCTCCTAACAAAGCCAGGCTAATTGCCATTTTAGATTCGGTCACCGTGTCCATAGGACTTGATACTAAAGGGCGTTTTAATGTTACATTGCGTGTAAAATTTGTTTCCAGATCAACATCATCAGGATTAAAATCAATATAACCTGGAAGTATGATAAAATCATTATATGAAAGTCCTTGAGTAGAATTTAGAAGTTCTTCGGCTGAATAGCCATCTTTTGGTTTCATACAGTACCTCAAAAAGTATAAAGCGTTATATTTTTAATAGTATTGTTCAATTTACAAGACATATCGTAATTATATATGATATAGCATTGTTTAGGATTTATTTCAATATTTGCTATATAATTATTTCAATATAATGAACAATCAAAACTATGAGAACATCTGCACCATAATTTTTATTTAGATCAAAATCTGAATAAGGTATTTTGTATCACTGCTCCCTGCCTATAAAAATTTTGAAAAATAAAGTTGTATTTCCACATAATTATTGAGGCTGCAATAGTTTGGTCAACTCAACAATGGAAGTAATGGGGATCAATGTTGTTGCAACATCCGGTAGAGACACTTCGTTGATATTATTCTTTGATAAAATAATGGAAGTAACCCCGGAATTAGTAAATTCTGTTATTCTACGGAGTATGTGGCTAACGGGGCGTATCTGCCCTGATAGTGACAGCTCGCCAATAATACCGGTTGAATGGGATATAGCAAAATTTTTTAAGCTTGATATAATTGCTGCTGCAATGGCTAAATCACATGAGGTATCGTTAACTGCAAAGCCTCCAGCAACATTTATAAATATATCAAATGAGCTGAGCGACAGCTTGACATGTTTCTCAATAACTGCCACCAACAGATTAAGCCTGTTAACATCAAATCCATCTGCCATCCTTCGGGGATTGGTAAAGCTTGTTGCAGTAACCAGTGATTGTACTTCAAAAAGAATGGTTCGGGTTCCTTCAATAGTGGCGCTTATGACGCTTCCAGGGAAACTTGCCTTTTGCGATTGTACAAATAATTTGTTTTTATCTTTTACCTCTATTAAACCTTGAGAGGTCATGGTAAAAAGAGCTATCTCATTGATTGAACCAAAACGGTTTTTGAAAGAGCGCAATATGCGATAGTCACGGGTAAAATCTCCTTCAAAATATAAAACAGTATCCACAATATGCTCCAGCACCTTTGGACCGGCAATGGAACCATCCTTGGTAATATGCCCAATGAGCACAATACAGGTTCCCGTTTGTTTGGCAATTTCAGTAAGTTTTGATGCTGTGTAGCGTATCTGGCTTACTGAACCAACAGGTGAACTAATCTCTGAAGAGTAAAGTGTTTGTATGGAGTCGATAATAACAAGCTGAGGCTGGTTTGTTTTTATTAATAATTCAATATTATCGATATTGGTAACTGATGAGATGTGAATTTTTTCAGGCTTAATCTGTAACCGGCATGAACGCAGGTATATCTGCTGCATGGTTTCTTCACCGGAACAATACAGGGTGGTAAGCTGTTGTGCTATCTGTAACGCTAAAGTAGATTTCCCAATACCCGGTTCGCCTCCTAAAAGCAGTATTGAACCGGGGACAATCCCACCACCGCATACTAAATCAAATTCATATATTCCTGTTGCAATGCGATCTATTTGCCTGGAATGCATCTCTGAAAGCGGATGTATGGAATTTTCAAAAGGGATTTCATTTTTTTGTGTAATTGTCTCCGATAGTTCCTCAACAATGGTATTCCACTGAAGACATTCAGGGCAACGTCCCAACCACTTTTGAAAGGTTGCACCGCACTCATTGCAAACAAAAATTGATTTAAGTTTTTTTGCCATGATTATTTTTTTTGTTTAAAAAGCAGTAATGACGGATCTTTCTCAAGTCTTGAGAATAACTCTTTTGCTGAGATTGAGGCATCACGGATGTTTGTATATATCTCCTCATCATAAAGAAATTTTCCCATTGTACCTCTACCTTTTTCAAGGCGATATGCAATCTTATTTATACTTGTTGTCAGTTCTGATAAATTTTGCAGGGTAATGGTTATATCTTCACGATTTTTTTCGGATATATACGCCATATTTTTGGAAATGACATTCATCTGCTGCATAAATTGTTGTAGCTGTTGTGAAAATGTTGTAATAGCTGTACGTGCAGTACCAACCGATTGGCGCACATCATAACGGTTTTCATCAACCATTTTATTAAGATTAGCAACAAATTTATTTGAATTTTGGAAAATTTCGGCAAGTATCTGTGCACCGCTTTTATCCTGCATAAAACTTTGAAAAGTTTGCAGCATCTGGTCAAAGCTTGCCGGGTCAATACCATATTTTATGTCGCCTTCTTTCAGGAAACCTATATCTTCTTGCAATGGAGGTATAACAACATTGATATATTTTTCGCCAATCACCCCTGAAGTAAAAATGGAAAAGGTAGCTGCTTTTGATAATCGGTAACCTTTATCAATCCACACTACGACATCAGTCTTTTCACCGGTTTGTCGTATTTCATCTACATATCCTATCTTTATACCACCTGCAATTTTAACCGGCGCACCAACTCTCAGATCATTTAAAAACCCAAAATACACATGTATACGATACCCTTTTTGAGATATATTAAATTTGGTTAAAATCCCTACCAGAACAACAAAAAGGGTGAAGCTTATCATAACCATAAACCCAACTCTTGCTTCATTACTCATCCGCATATAAACCTCCCAATGAAGGATGATTGTATCCAATATACTTAATTTCAATATTATTCAACCATTATTCATATTGAGAAATAAAAATATTAATTATTATTTAAAGATAAAAAATAATGTATAAAATGATTGAAAAAAAGAGCAGTATATTTATAAGCAAATAGTCAGTTGTATAATTTGCCAAACAATAATGCGGATTGTATTTCTTATGGTATTCTTACCTGAGCAATGGCAATGTTCATCTATTTTTATAAAGAGGTAGCCAATGAGATATCTGGTGATTGGTTCTGGTGGGCGTGAACATGCAATAGCATGGAGATTATTACATGATGGAAGTGCCACTGAAGTGTATGTAGCACCTGGTAATGGCGGGATTGATGATAGGTACAGGGTTGCCATAGCAATCAATGATTTTGAGTCAATGTATACTTTTTGTAAAAGCAAAAGTATTGATGTCGTTGTTGTTGGTCCTGAAGCC
>JAKPOE010000413.1 GCA_029548025.1 Spirochaetota bacterium | reverse complement strand
ATTAAGGAATATATTAAAGTCACTTACCACAAACCCGGCAATGTTTATGCAGGACTTGTTCACCGATTGGATAAACAGGTTTCAGGGATTATGGTATTTGCAAAAACATCAAAAGCGGCGTCACGGTTATTTTCGCAGTTTAAAGGTCATGAGGTTGTAAAACTATACTGTGCTGCTGTTGAATCAAAAATTACTCCGTGCGATAACCAGTGGCATCTCCTTGAAGACAGTGTTGTCCGCATTCACAGTACAACACATGTTGGTGTTACTAAAAACGCTGTACCAGCAGCACTGCAGTATAAGGTTATATATCATGATGAACCGTTTTCGCTTGTTCTGGTTAACCTTTATACCGGCAAAAAACATCAGATACGCGCACAGCTTTCACATCACGCTATGCCCATTGTTAATGATACAAAATATGGTGCACACCTCACCACCCCGGACAATCAGATTGCACTTCATGCATGCTTTTTACAATTTACCCACCCTACCACAAAAAAGGTGGTATCGTTTTATAGTCCACCATACGGAATCTTCACCGTGCTATTCAAAGAGCTTGACATTGACAGCATTATCAAACAAGCATTACAGCAAGAAAATTTTCAATAATAGTTTTGGCGATAGCTCATGATAATAAGTGCCAGCCGGCGAACAGACATCCCTGCCTTTTATTCGCAGTGGTTTATGGATTGCATACACAGGGGCAGTTGTACGGTAAAAAATCCATACAATCCCAATCAAATAAGGGAGATATCGCTACTGCCCGAAGATGTTGAGGCGATAGTATTCTGGACTCGCTATCCTGCCCCGCTATTGCAATACCTTGATGAACTGGATGGCAGGGGATATCACTCTATATTTTTATTTACCATCACCGGCTATCCTCAATGGCTTGAAACTCATTCACCGGAACTATCGCAGAGCATAAAAATCTTTAAAACGTTAAGCAACACAATTGGAGCGCAAAAGGTTATATGGCGGTATGACCCAATAGTTTTTTCACAGGAATTGGATTTTGATTTTCATATCAACAACTTCAGTGCTATAGCATCCAAACTGCACCACCATACCACACGAGTAATTGTCAGCATCATGGAGCCTTACAGGAGCGTGATTAAACGCATTACCAAACATCTTGGCGATAGAAATATAGTATTAAATCCCTTTGAAGATTATAACGCAGAACAGATGGAACAGTTTTTTTCTTCGCTATCAACCATTGCACACGAGCGAAGCATGCACCTACAGAGCTGTTGCAGCGAGCTTTCACTGTATGGAATAAGTAATGGAGCGTGCATAGATCAGCAGTTGCTATCGAATATTTTTAGCATTCAACTTAATGTACCCGGAGATGCTCATCAGCGTAAAAACTGTCTGTGTGCAAAAAGTGTCGACATAGGAGCATATAATACCTGCAGGTCTGGATGTTTATATTGTTATGCCAGCAGGTGATTTTATTTTTCAAATCTGAACGAACGTACAATTGTTAAAAAACGTTCTTCATAGCGTCCAAAGGTATGTGGCAATCCGGTGCAGGTAATGACGTATGCTCTGTTATTATTAATGATATAATATTGCAATGCTTTGAGCTTTAAGCCACTCATTGAATAGGTAAATCCCAGTATCATAGCTTTCTTTTTAGCAAGCCATGTATAGTTTTTATATAAAAGCCTGTAATCTGTAGAATAGCTTTTCATGTTCTTTTGTGATATTTCAAAATATTTTTCAAGGGTTACATCATCACCAGCATACTCTGTTGTTATGGTTATGTTTTCGCGGAAATCATCTTTTAATCCTTCTTCAGGACTAAGAGCTATAACAACGGTACCCATCTCTTTTTGCTGTATCTCCCATGTTTTTGGGAATACTATTGAAAAATGGTATTCATCACTATAAAAACGCCCCTTCTCTTTCCTGGAGCAGGATACCATGACTATACTGATAAGTGCCATGACAATAATTCCTGATGATAATAATAAGCGCTTCATAATCTCCACCAGACATAAAATATTAACGCATCATTGCATCATCGTTGCTTCTTTCGTTCATCAAGTAAATGCTTTATTTCATCAAAACGCTCACGGGTAATGGGGAACATCCAGACAAAACACACCGAAATTAAAAAGCATACGCCCGGTGCAAAAGCCATCATGTATCGTATGGCACTAATTGCCGACTGTGGCTATGCCATGGTGCTGTTTTCTACATAGCCAAAATATGCCAGCATAGCTGAAGCTCCCGCAATTGCCGCTGTTGATGCAACCTTATACAAAAATGTTGTAATCCCATAAAAAGCTCCTTCGCGACGGATGCCACTGGAATATTCATCATATTCAATGACATCAGGTATCATAGAAAAAGGAATAATCTGCGATGCAGAAATGCCAATACCTGCCAGTACACCAATGATGATTACAAACTGCAGATTGTTTACCGTAGCTATCAAACATAATAATAATGAAAGTGTAAAATAAATAGCAGCAATCATATAGGCTTTGCGTTTATCAAGCTTATCCGAAACAAAAATCCACAATGGAGCTGAAAGTACCGCTACAATCAAAGGAATACCCATAACCACAAACGTCATATCTTCAGAAATAAGAATTACATCTTTTAAAAAGAAGATGAAAAGCGCCTGAATAAGATCAAAACCAATCATGTTGAATAAAAACATCCCGAGTATTATTCTGAATTCACGAAGGCTCAATACAGCTTTAAATGTTTTGATAAGTCCATCATGCACCACTGCATCAGAGTGAACCCGCTCTCTGGTTCCCAAAAACATAATGAAAATTAAAATTATGGTAATAATACCAAAAGTAACTCCCATAATAGGATAGCTGGTTGCATAATGCTCCTTACCTTTGAAGACAACATCAACGATAAACGACACACCTACAGCGGCAACCAGATTACCAACAAATGAAAGTGACATGCGATAGCCGGATATACTTGTCCGTTCATCATAGTTTTGCGATAGCTCCGGCATCAGTGCATTGTAAGGAACAGCAACAACGGTGAAAGCGGTATTAAACAGTATGGTAATAGCAGTATAATATCCAAACAATAGTAGTTGATTGCTGGATGGAACAATCCATATTAACATGAACATGAGTCCAAACGGAATACACCCAAACAAAAAATACACACGTCGTCTGCCAAATCTTGATTTTGTCCTGTCAGATATCATCCCCATAATAGGGTCGGTGATAGCATCCCACGCCCGAGCAATTAAAAAGATCAAACCTGCCCACTGTGCAGGAATTCCAGCAACATTAACCAGAAAATATAAAAGATAAAAACCAATTGTTGTATAGGCAATATTGATGGCTAAATCACCCAATCCATAAGCAATTTTTCCCATGGTGGGAACTACATATCCTTCTTTCATGGCTTACCATCCAAAAATTGATAACAATAATGATTGTAACAAAAATATATTGAGGGAATTAGATAATATCTATAGCCAAAATGCAAGGAAATTTATGATAATAGTATAAATTATTAATGCTTTTTATAGGATTGAATAATAAACTATTTATTTTTGATCATAGTTATTAAACTATATGTATCAAAATAAACTTCATTCCTGGTAATTTTACCATTTTTAACTTCAACAATATCTACACCATATTCAACTATTTCTTTTATCCGCACTGGTATTACCGCTTTCCATTTTAAAACAAAACCTCTCTCAGTGGGTATAACTTCTTCAGCAGACCATTTCCAATCAGGATTATTGTTCAATAGCTTTGTAAAATAAGGTAATATTGTTTCATGCCCTTTGAATCCCTGTTTTGCAGTTGGGTCACAATAAAATGCATCATCAGAATAAAAAGTTATTAATATTT
>JAKPOE010000407.1 GCA_029548025.1 Spirochaetota bacterium | reverse complement strand
AAAATTTATTGAGGAAACACTGCAACTGCCAGATATTCAGGTTGTTGGTATTTTTTCACATTTAGCTAAAGCTGAATCCGACAGCCATTTCACTCAAGAACAAATTACCCGCTTTGAAAGCATTGTTAACTATATGGACAGACAGTCAATTCTGCCGCCATACGTGCATCTTGCCAACTCTGCAGCAATAATAAATAATCAAGCATCTCACTTCACCATGGTACGTCCTGGCATCATGCTGTATGGCTATAATCCCAATGGCTATAATCCATCAATTGAATTTAATAGGAAAAAGCTTTTGCCAGTTATGACATTAAAAACTAAAGTTTCATATTTTAAGGTTGTTCCTGCTAATACCGGAATAAGCTATAATCACCTTTATAAAACCACAACGCAAACAAGGGTTGTAACATTGCCTGTTGGATATGGTGACGGTTATAGCCGATTGCTTTCCAATCAAGGCGAGGTGATTATTCGTGGTAAAAGGTATCCTGTGGTAGGCGCTATATGCATGGATCAACTCATGGTGGATATTGGTTATGATGGAACGGCGTATAATGGGGATGATGTTCTGCTGTTTGGTCAAATGGACGGGCATACTATCCCACTGGAATCACTATGTGAAAAAATTGGGACTATTACCTACGAAGTGTTAACAAACATAAGCCCTCGAGTGCCACGAATATATATTCAATAGTCTTTGCATAATTATTCATTTATTGTGGCAACCAATTAAGTGACAGTGATAAAAAAACATAATATACGGCATGATTTTGATATTCCCCTGATATGGGTTACCGCTTAATAACCATTTTTCGGAAAGAAATATATACATGCTTAAAATGCAACAGAAAATTTCAGGATTATTCAGAACGGTTAGCGGCACTGAACAATTTTGTGTTATGCTAAGTTTCATTTCAACAGTTAAAAACAGTGTTTTAGTATTATTGATGCACTCGAACGTATTCTTAAGGGTGACAGGTTTAGCTTGAATTTATTTCCGAGCAGCTGAATAGTTACTATTTTTATAATAATAATTTTTTATTGACATAATCCATACTCTATCGTTTATCTTCT
>JAKPOE010000401.1 GCA_029548025.1 Spirochaetota bacterium | reverse complement strand
TGTTACATCAATTTTATGAAAATGGCCGGTTGGCTGCGCTTTGTAAAGTAGCTTGCCTGTGTGGCTGTATAGCTCAATTTGCGCTTGCACCGGCGGTATGTTATCCGATAGTTGCAGCCATAGCTCGGTGGTGGTTGGATTAGGATAAACCCTTACCTCACCTGCGCCTACAGGCGGGGTGAATATATTTGTTGTATCCGGTAGCGCTATCTCAAAAATCCATGCATTTTGCTCTATAAATGGTTTGCACTGAACATCATAGGATGGGCTACTATCTGTTGATGCGGCAAAAATGTAATTATAGTTGCTTTTCTTGAGGACTGTATGTGGATTTTTCAACAATTCTAAACCCCAGCCACCATACACTTTTTGCCACTCAATACTCCCTTGTGAATCTAACTTTACTACCCAAATGGCAGCGTTAATACCCGGCCAAGAGGGATTGCCGCTTACATCACCGTCGTTTGAAAAGGTTGTTCCAAATACAACAAACCCTTCATCTTCCGTTTGGGCTATATAACTGGGGAAATCAGTATAGCCCCCCCAATACATTTCTGCCAGATGATCTCCATTTGTTCATTCAACCTGACAACCCATATATCACCTTTGTCACCTGGATGGCCATGCAGGCCGGATACATCTCCATCATTTGAGTATGTAAATCCTATGAAAGCATAGCCTTCATTAAGCTCGATGATCATATACCCCAGGTCGTAATGGCTGCCCCCATAGCAATACTGTGCCAGAATATTGCCCTGCATATCTAATTCAACAATCCATACATCCACCCATGCCCCATCGGGGTAACATTCCACTAAGCCGCCATGCTTTTGGGCCCCGCCTATCATCATGATATTACCTGCACTGTTAATAATTAATGAATTGCAGTTATCCAACCCATCGTTGCCAAGAGTTTTCTCCCATTCAATGTTGCCTATGGAGTCGCATTTTACCATCCAGCAATCGCCTACGCCATAAAAGTGGGTAACATCGCCGCCTCCGATACCAATACGGTCAATCATAACAAAGCCGCCATCAGGGGTTAAAATCATATCTCTGGTATTGTCGTGCCCGATGCATCCGTATGTTTTCTCCCAAATTATATCCCCCTCTGCATTAATCTTTACAGCCCATAAGTCAGACCATCCATTGTTACCTGATTGAACATCGCCATCCGTTGAACCCGTATGCCCAAATATAAAGTATTCGTCTTCAGATTTCTTAATCAACTTATAGGGTAATTCTGCTGAAGAGCCACCGTAGCATTTTTCCCAGATAATATTGCCGATGGTGTCGGTATTTACTAACCAAATATCAAAAGAGCCATGATAATTTGTTAACCCATCTCCTGATTCCACTCCAATAGCAAACATGTATCCATTTTCAGTTTTTACTATTCCAAATGTAAAATCATCTGTAATTGTTCCATAACACTGTTGCCAGGTTATTTCAGGTATCTGTGTGTATGCATTAATAGCGAATAAAATCAATAATGCAGATAGAATGTTTTTCATAATTAAGAAAATAAGATTAAGAAAATAAACGAACCATCCCCCGTAAAACAGTGAGTGGTTCGTAAAAGGTTATTAATAAATGACAATTTACCGGACTTGTTATTGCCCGATACATTCAGCATATTGTTTTCCCATGCCAGGGTAATAGGCTTGTAGTTAAGTATTTTATGTAAAACATTTTGCACCTGAGCGGTAT
>JAKPOE010000216.1 GCA_029548025.1 Spirochaetota bacterium | reverse complement strand
ACTTTTTCAATGGTCTGTAACTGCTGTAAGTCGTTGAATAAATCAAATATAGGGTCGTTGTAGTCAATTACAATAGAGTTGTAATTAGAGGAACATCTATCTGTGGTATCAACCATTTTTGAATAAGGCGACCATGCGCTGTATGTGCCATCTGTATATTTCAACTGTGTACGCATCTGCCATGTGTTACCACCGATAAGGTTTCTCCTAAATTTTCCATCTACATGAAGGCTGACTTTTGGTGCCAATGATAGCGGATATTTCACGTAATCAATCTGACGTTCATTGTGCGGTAAGTCATAAAAGTTCAATGCCACACCATCTTTAATTTCCGCTTGCATGGTTTGTCCATGCCATTGAACGTCTTTTTGTGTAACTTTCATGCAATCACAATCGTCAATATCAAAGAAAACATCAAGTGATGCCTTCCCCATGCTTATTATTTCCCCATCAATTAATACATGATAATCAGAAAGCCCTGGTAAATCATCTATTATCCATGACTTTTTAGTCACATAGCACCAATCTAAACGTATGCATCGTGGCGGATTGTAATTATGCTCTACCCATTTTATGTATTTGCTGTCGTGTAACTTTACTGTCGCTAAATGAAATTCACTAAAATCCAACACCTTATTATCGGGTGTGTCACCAAACAGTAATTTTATTTTCTCGTTGGTGTCCTGCGGTTGGTAGGCATAAATGCCATTGTATCCTAAGCTATTCCATACCAAATAATATAATCTTTGGTTTTTTACATCCTCGCACCAACCGATACACTTATTTATTCCTTCCGGCAACTCAAATATTACTTCTTTAGTGCCACGAATATTTTCCCAAATACGCTGTGCTTGTTCGTCAGAAGTTCCTAATCTGCCATTCAGAATTTCAGGCATAGTACCTTCACCCATATACCGCGTTTCGGTATCCAAGTCCTGCTTCTGCGGTATTATTTTGTGTGGGTATTTGTGCGCCATAATACTACCTTCCTAAATGTGTTTGTGAAATATTCTTACGTCTTGATTTTACAGCATCTTTCAGGTAGATGCGTATTTTAAAGTTTTTATAGATATTGTACTGTCTACGTAATTCATCCTTGAATACGGCAATCATGCGACCACCCTTATCCATTTCATTGCTATATCTGATATGCGCTACAATGTATTCGGATAATTCTGCAGGTAAATAAGTGGTTTCTCCTGCTTCAATTCCATTGGATTTGTATTCCAATACCAATTTTCCTGCATCACCACTACATACTGAATGCACATACAGTCTGTTTCCTTTAATCTCATAGAATCCTTTTGATACGTATGCAGGATATGAAGGCATGGACATTGAACGACCATTGTAATAAATATTATTCCAAGAACCGGCTTCACCGTACCAAGTCAAATCCTGTCCACTTAAAAGACAGTTACAGTCATTACATATTCTTTGCTCGTCTGTAACTTCTTCGTCACAACCACAATCATTATTGGAAAATCCTGACGGATCAACATCGGTGCAAGTTCCTAATTCTGTTACTTCATATTCACCATCTGCATCTGTTACGGGAATCGTGTACGAGCATACATTTAGTGCAGGATACTGTTGGATGTTATGGTAAACGGTTATACTTTCTGCATTTGGATTTTCAATGTTTTTAGTATAAGTAAATTCAATTGGCTCTGCACTTTTTACTAAAATATTGTATAGTGTTCCTGTACCTTCTTCTGTAGGGCAACCGATTTTATAGTAATTATCTTTTTTCTCGTAACCGCAAATAGAATCATCGCGGTCTAACTCCAATATTCTGCCATTTACACAATATCCGAGCTTATATACTTTTAAAAAATCATCAGGTAGTACAATGCTATTCATAGCATCTAAATCCAACATGATAGATTTTACGTTTTCTTCAATGGTAAGGTTTAATTCACGCAGGGCAATACGACCATACATCAGGTAACGTAACCTATTTTGCTCTCCCTCGTTTTTACGTAAGGCGAACTCGTTGGCGATATTTTCTAAGGTAGTTTCCATCTTATCTTCTTACTCCTCCTGGTGGATTATTTTTACCATCGTTTACCATATCATTCTGCTCGTTTGCCTGTGGTGAGTACCATGCGCGTAATGCCTGCATGATAGGTTCTACTAAATGCTCAGGCACCGAACTTTCCCTGTTGTATTTTCCGATTCCTTGTATCATTCTTACTTTCAGCTTGTCTATTTCCGACACATCATCTACAAATACCAATCGGTGTTCGTCGCACTCTAATTCATAGTAATAAATGATGCTTTTCACTTCATTGGTTACTCCAATTGATTTATACATACGGTACTGCCCTAAATCCACGAATGTGAATTGTGTTTCAATATCATTTGTGTAGTATAATTGTGGAATACCGCGACCATGTATTATGAATGGTGCTGACGGTAATATCAGATAGCTTTGTCCGTTCTTTGTAACGACATTTGCTGTAAATGTTGTGTATAGTGTGGTATCTAAACCACCTGCTTCAAGCGCGTATGTTTCATAGAAATCCTTTCGGATATAGAACGGTAGCATTGCCGAAATACGTGCGAATACTTCATCTTCCTTGATAGAGAAATCCTGCGATACATCACCGCCTGCTTCATTTCTGAGTAATAATTCCGCTATCTCGCCGTATTTCATTATCTTGAATTTTTACCAATGTATTTACCAATCATCTTCCCTTTCTCATGCCAGTTCGCTAAATCCGCATCCCAAACCATTCCTTTATCCTTTTTATTAATCAAATTCTTTTCCCTTTTCGGTGACAGTAAATAATTGCCGAAGTCAACCATTTCCTTTAGGTTATATGTCGGCTGTTTACTCACCTTT
>JAKPOE010000215.1 GCA_029548025.1 Spirochaetota bacterium | reverse complement strand
TTTTTGCATCTATACCGGGATGTTTTGTAAATACAAAGTTGGCTTTAGACGGCACTGTATGGAAGCCCATGCTTTCCAGAGATTCCTCAAGGTATTCTTTATTATTGCGTACCATCATTATATTATATTGGAACCCTCTTTTATCAGTAAGTGCAGCATGGGCTCCGGCTTGAGCAAGACGGTCAACATTATATGAATCTTTAAGCTTAATAAAGCCTCTGATTATATCTTTATGAGCTATCGCCAAACCAACTCGCAGTCCTGCTAATGAGTATGATTTTGAAAATGAGCGTGTTATGATAATATTGTCAAATTCATTGACAAGAGGAAGAGCAGTTTCATTGTAAAAGTCAACATACGCTTCATCAACAACAAGCAAACCTTTATATGCACTGCAAAAATTTTTTATTTGCTCTATGGGGATGCCTTTACCCGTTGGATTATTGGGGTTTGCTATAATAATCAAATTATATTTTTTCTTTAGAAATGTATCAAACGGCACATCAAAATTATTATCCAGAGTAATTTTGTCATACGCTATGCCGTTAGCCTCGGCCATTGTGTAGTATAATGCATACGAAGGATAGGGGAATGCTGCTAATCCATCAGGTTCAACAAATCCTCTGAATAGTAACGTAAAAATTTCATCAGAGCCGTTGGCAACAAAGATATTGTCAGCATTTAGCACATTGTTTTTAGCAAAAAGCTCACGCACTGTTTGCGCCGTTGGATTAGGATAACGGCGTAGATTACCATTGCAGGCTTTTTGCAGAGCATCCAGAACCGCCTGTGATGGAGGGAATGGATTTTCATTGGTATTCAGTTTAATAAAATCATCCAGGTTGTCGGGTTGTTCACCGGGAATATATTCGGTCATAGTGTGCAGACGTTTATTCCAGTATTTCATGAATTACTCCTTTGTATGAGCAATGCCAATCAAATGATGAATGGTATTAATATTGCTGCTTTCCATATATTCTTCTAATTGGTGAAGAATTTGTACCGATGCATCAGGATTTATAAGGTTAGCGGTGCCAATTTGGACGGCACATGCACCAGCCATTAAAAATTCAAGGACATCTTCAATACAAAATATGCCCCCAATGCCAATCACTGGAATGTCCACGCTTTCTGTTATCTGATACACCATCCTGATGGCGATAGGTTTTATTGCAGGACCACTTAGACCTGCAAATGTATTTGCAAAATACGGTTGTCTGGTCTTTATATCAATCTTCATTCCTACGAAAGTATTTACTGCTGATATTGCGTCTGCTCCAATGTCTTTGGCTGCTTTTGCAAATTGTGTAATATCGGTAACATTGGGTGATAGTTTTACAATAAGTGCACCATCGGTTACATTACGAACCTTTTCAAGTAGTTGTGAAAATATCTTGATATCCTGACCAAAAGCAATACCGCCTTCTTTTACATTGGGGCATGACACATTCAATTCTATAGCTGCAATCCCTTCAGTATGCGATAGTATTTTGCACAACTCAACATTTTCTTCTACTGAA
>JAKPOE010000380.1 GCA_029548025.1 Spirochaetota bacterium | reverse complement strand
CGCTAAATGCCCCCTTACCAACCCCCAAAGCGCACCTCATACGGCGGTGTGCCTTCATTGCTACAGATATATCCGTTCCACGGCAGGTGCACAACGGGCTTCCTCGCCTGCCTTGACAACGATGTCGTGTAATGTTGTCTGCGGCAGGCTGCCCTATCATGCACCTGCATCCCAACACGCCGGGCGTCCCTGCCCGGCTGTAGTAGCATACCAGTAGCCTTTCACGGATGGAAGGCGAACTCGGTTGCAGGCTGTAATTCATCCTTGTGCTTTACTTTTACATTTAATGGACATGATCACATCCAATGTCCTTTGGCCTCATCAATATATAACATTTTGAATATTTATCCAACACTTTTGTTAATAATATAAAATATAGTGTACTTTCTGATTCTTTGCTGGATTTCCACCAATAATTTAAATTTTTAACTGTTTTTGTTCTATTACCATTTTTATCTTTTAATTCTATTGTATCTATATCTTTACGGGTTGGCTCACCAAATAACTTTATCAAATCTTTTAATACTAATTCAAAATATTCACTTTTAATATAGATAGAAATATCTGGCTTATCATTTTTACCACTGAATGGATTAAAATCATAGGTGACTTTTTGTATTGCCTCTCTCCGTATGCCGGTACCTATAAAATAGGTTGTTTCAATATTGGGAACTTTAGGATAATCTTCATAACGGTATATAGTATACTTTATACCTCTTTGATTAAGAATTTGTACTACTTCATTTGCTGTTAATTTTCCAATCTCTATCCCAAAAACCTTTTTTGGAAAATTAATCAATCGCTCTTCTTTTGGTTTTACATCACTGCTTTTATCCTTATCATAACATCCAGGTAATACAAAACTAATTATTATCATCAAAATTACTTTATTCATCATTTTCTTCATAAGAATTAATCCTCCCTTTTACTTATTCTTCTTTGAAATCGTATGTTATCTAAAGATTATAACTCTTCCTGTATTCCGTTGA
Organism: Spirochaetota bacterium; assembly: GCA_029548025.1. Next base: position 679 of record JAKPOE010000380.1, on the reverse strand, counting down.
GAATCAGATAAGTAATTATTAAACTCTGAAAACCCCCCATATCGTACAATACACCCTCGCGAACCACTGTCATAACCTTCATTATCAGGATTTTTAACGCCATTTTTTAATCCACAAGCTGTATGCATATGTGATCCCTGTACATAATCATTTTTCGTTGCTGGATTTACTCCTTTGTTATAAGCTTTTGCTTGAGGTACTTTCCTATCATCCGCAGTTCCTAATTTTTCATCCCATAATACAAATGCATCCAAACCTTTAAAATCTCTCTCCTTATAATTATACAGTATCCCTTCTTCTGCTGTCCCTTGGTTATCCGGTTTATTGGGTAGTGTAGTAAAATTATCATATTCCTTATCAGGATTACCAAAAAACATCTTAGCATCTTTTTCATTCAGTGATGACCCAAATGCTTTCTTTATAGCTCCCCATGCCTTAAATAATTTTAACTGTACTGGATCCAAAGTATTATCTTCATATACTAATGCTACTGATTCAAACTTTTTATATGTTGCGTTTGAATTATTTACAAAAATAATATCCTCATTACCATCAGGATCAATAATTACTAAGGGATTATCACCACCATAGTGATATACATCTATATTGATTGACCTATAAACTCCCCCATTACCTGGTATGTTATTTAGATTTTCTTTTGGTTTAGTAGGTAAATATT
>JAKPOE010000376.1 GCA_029548025.1 Spirochaetota bacterium | reverse complement strand
GCCATAATAATCCTCCTTACATTATAGTTCGCAGTAGTGTTTGTCTATACATGCTTTGGCAAGCTCAACCTTTTCACTGTCCAACCCGCCATAATGCCACTCGTATTTATCTTCCATAAAATCAACACACTTGCCCTTAATGGTATGAGCAATAATGACAACAGGAGCCTTATCCTCTTTTTGTGCATATTCTATAGCATCAGCCAGTTGATTAAAATCATGCCCATCAACCTCTTTCACTATCCATCCAAATGCTTTCCATTTATCGGCAAACGGTTCAAGGCGCATCACCTCTTCGGTAGGACCATCAATCATCATTCTGTTTCTATCAACAATTGTTATAATATTCGTTACCTTATAATGAGCAGCAGCCATAGCAGCTTCCCATACCGAACCTTCATCACATTCACCATCACCCAGCACACAGTATGTTAACCATGATTTACCCTGAAGTCGCGCACCAATCCCCAACCCAACAGTGATGGGCAGTCCATGACCCAGTGAACCCGTTGAAACATCTACGCCAGGAACCTTGTTGCCATCCAGATGCATTCCTAAAATAGATCCAGTATGATTAAATTCTTTTAACAGCTCTCTGGGAAAGTAACCTTTATCAGCTAATATTGGCGCATACCCAACTCCAGCATGGCCTTTACTTACCACTATTCTGTCGCGGTCATCCCATCCCGGATTCTTTGGATCAATTCGTGCATATTTATAATACAATAAGATCATAATTTCGGTAAAACTTAACGAACCGCCAATATGTCCACCTCCAGCCCAATACACTGTATCAATAGCATCTTTTCGTAACTGACAGGCTTTGGCTGTAAATTGTTGTATTTCCTGCTGTGTTAATGGCATATATCTCCTCCTGTAAAATAATTTCACATGTATGTTTTATGTTCGATAGTTCCTTATACTATTCTGGTTGCCTTCAATACAAAAGCAAGCATAATTAATATTTATCACCATATTTCTTCTTTAAGAGTTTGCACACATCGTCTACGATGTTCCATGTTTTCTGTATATCCTTATCAGATACTGCCGCACAAACAAACCAATTATGATGAGAGGTAAAATACGCACCCCTTGCAGTACATTCAGCACACCACTCCTGATGTAACATATTACTGGGATCATTGGTAATCCTTACAAAGGGCATTGAATATGCACCCGTTATTTTTAATTCATATCCATATGATGCGCAAATCTTTTTCATACCTTCAAAGAGCTTCTTGCCAATTTTATTTAAAAGAACTGGAGCATTGATGCGCCGTAATTCTTTTAATGTGGCAAGAGCTGCTGCCATTGGTGCTGCCTGATACCAGTAACTGCCCGTATAAAACACCTTTGCTGCAACAGTCTTCAATGCATCAACACCAACCAGTGCAGAAATAGGATGCCCATTGGCTATTGCTTTGCAGTAACATGCAAGGTCAGGTTTAAAACCAAAATACTCAGCAGAGCCCCGTATATCAAGTCTAAATCCACATCGTACATCATCAATAATTAAAACTATACCATGCTGTGTGCAAAGCTCACGTATCCTCTGCCAGTATCCGTCAGCCGGAAATTCACTGTCGGCAAAGGTTGGATGATGGTAAGGAGTTGCTATAAAACCAGCTATCGCCCCGGGATTTGCTGCTATTACTTCTTCAAATTGTTTTACATTATTCCAATCAATGGTAATAATATTTGCAACATCTTCTTCTATAACACCATAATGACCATACCCCTGCATCCATGGAGCAACACCATGGTAGCCACCCTTTATCATAACAATTTTTTTTCTTCCTGTAGCTGCCCGAGCAATCATCACTGCTAAATTGGTAACATCACCACCATTCTTTGCAAAGAAAGCCCAATCAGCCATCGCAATGGTGTCAGTAAGATATTCAGCTAAATCTACCATAATTTTACCCGGAGCTGTCATGCAATTACCTTTACTATTTTGCTCCTGAGCAGCTTTCTCTACCTGAGGATGATTGTACCCTAAAACAATGGGTCCATACGCACACATATAATCTATAAATTCATTCCCATCAATATCCCAGAAATGTGAACCTTTGGACCTTTCAGCATAAAAAGGATACATCGTTGGCGGCACAAACGGCGCAGGACTGAAATGTCCCGGAATCCCGCACGGTATAACCTTGAGCGCGCGCTGAAACAGCTTCTGCGACTTTGTGTACGTATATGTTTTGCTTTTTGATTTTGATGAAACGCTATACTTAATTCCCTTTGCTTCTACTTTCATACTATTACCTCACGGTTACAGGTTATGATAAATACAAAGCTACCCTATCAAGCACCGGACTGACTGCATCAAGCCACTCAATATGACCTTTTGTAGCCACAGCACCTGAAGCAATTGCACTGAATGCATCCATCTTTCCATTTAAAAAATCATTGGCAATTTTTATTGAATTAAACTCCA
>JAKPOE010000475.1 GCA_029548025.1 Spirochaetota bacterium | reverse complement strand
GTTCAAAAGAGTTGAATACAGGGAAAGAAATCAAGATTGGAAACGTTTTCATCTGTATTTATTTGAAGATGAATATGAATTTTTCATAGATGTAAAAAAAGTTTGGAAGATGTCGCTTGCAAATGTCATTGCTTATTGTATCGATACTGTTCTTCCAGAATTACTAAAATTGCTTGCAAATGAAGATGATACCGATAACTATCGGTACAGAAATTATAGTTTTGGATTTTTTAAGGAAGAAGGTATACAATGCTGCAAGTTTTATTGGGGATTACACCCTGAAATAATACGAAAAGCATCCTCATGACACAAAATACAATTGACTATATCGTTATATCACATTTAAAGTGGTATTATTCTTTTGAGTACTGATGAGGTTACTGTATGCACGATATCATTTCGTCGCTTAACATCTTTATGCTCCCGCCTCTTATAACCCTTATTACCAGTTTGGTCATTGCTGGTATAGCTATACTGAAAGGAAAATTAAAAAAGGAAAATATATTTTTTGCTTTATTATGTATATGGTATGCACTGCTTACTCCTAATTTTTTATGCCATTTTATCATCAAGGATGTTAATACCATTTTAAAAATAGAAAGAACCATACATACGCTGTATGTATTTATTCCCTTCATAGGGGTAATGTTTTACCATACAGTATTGGGAATAACAAGAAAATATCTGGAAATAAGTTGTTTTGTTGTAAGCGCGCTGTTTGCTTTGTTGGTGCACACTCCTTATTATATAACGGATCTTTTAACCTATCCATGGGGACATATTGCAAAAGGGGGTATAGTATTCCAAATTTTTGGATTATACGCTTTCTCAATCCTTGTATATGCTATAGTCATAAGTTTATTAAAATTAAGACAGGAAAAAAATGAACTGGTACGCTTAAAAATCAAATATATACTTCTTGCATTAAATTTAATAGGTATTTTTACCCTCTGTAATGTCCCGGCAATGATGGGGTATAATTTTTACCCATTGAGCAATTTAATGTTTATCCCTCTTGTAATTTTAGCATATGGCATTTTGCGGTATCGTTTAATGGATATTCAAAGTGTATTGCACATAACATTTATATGGCTTTGTATTTCTTCGGTGATAGTTATTCCCAATATAGTTATCTATACCATATTATATCCTTATTTTACATCAATTGATAAAACGGTACTTTTTGTATTATTTACAGTATGGTTTTCACTTAACTATTTTTACTTCAGAAAGGTACAACCATTTATTGACCAGCTTTTTAATAGAAGGAAGTACGATTTAAAAAAGGTACAATCGCAGTTTATCAATGACATGGGGTTGTTAAAAGATCTCCATCTTTTACTCAACGAGCTGTCATACATTTTAAAACGGACACTTCTGGTTAAAAATGTTGAAATATTTATTAAAGATGACGAAAGCAACAATGAGTTTTACAATCTTTCAGGTGAAAAGATTGTAATTGATAAAAAGCTTGAGGAATTTTTATTGGGTCATCCGGGTGTAATAGAAAAAAAGATAGTTATAAGCAAAGATGAATATAATGACATAAGGCAAATTTTGATACCATTATTTGAAAAATTTTCTTCTGAGTATATCATATCGTTAGCGCATAATGAACTTGTTGGCTTTATAATATTGTCAGAACGTGTAAATCTAAAACCACTTTCTGGTGATGAAATTGAACTATTGCAAAATATCAAAACAGCTTCCTCAATAGCAATAGCCAATTCATTAATGTATCAAAATCTAAATAATTTAAAAAACAACCTTGAAATGCTGGTTGCACAGCGAACCGAAGAACTTCAAAAGAAAAATGACCAGATGGAATTTGAACTTAAGTTAGCAAAAACAGTACAAAAAACGTTATTGCCGGCAGTTCTTCCTGCTAATAACCAATTGTATGCGGCTGTTTATTTTAAACCTTTAATGGAAGTAAGCGGCGATTTCTTTATTCTTGAACAACTTGATGAAACACATTATCTTATTGGTGTTGTTGATGTTTCGGGCCATGGCATACCATCTGCATTGCTTACCTCAATGATAAAAACCGAAATAGAAAATTTAGCCAGGACATATTTGTCAACATCTCAAATTTGTACACAATTAAATAGAAGGTTGACGGGCATTTTGCAGGAAAGCGGCTTTTATTTTACCTTATTTTTAGGCATAGTTGATTTTGTAAATATGGAGCTTACTTATACCAATTGTGGGCATACCGATATTTATGTTATCACTTATAATGACACGGTATATCCCTTGTCTACTGATTCTGTATTTATAGGTGCAGATGAGCATATGAATTATCCTGAATGTATATTTGAGCTCAATACAAAAGACCGTATCGTACTCTATACCGATGGAATTATTGAGATAAGATCACAAAATAGCCAGTTTTATGGCAGTGAACGTTTTACCAATATACTTGTGGCTTCGAGGGAATTTTCGCCTCAGGATCAGATTGATATTATAATCAAGGATTTGCAAAACTATATACAATCCGAGCAGGGGGCTATCCGTGATGATATGACACTGTGTATCATTGAAATTGGTGAGCCCATAGCTGTTGACAATTATTTAAAAAAAGCAGTTACATTCTATAAAAAGAAAAATTATGACAATGCTCTTGCCATTTTAAATTCAATTTCTACAATGTCCATACCTGCATCATATAACTATCTCAAAGCAAAGTTATTATTTAAAAATAGGCATTATGAAGATGCTAAACAGGCTATTCTGTTAGCGTTAAAAGAAAAACCAGATCATAAAGAATTTAATTATCTTTATGGGCAGATATGTTTTGCTTTAAAAGATTTTAATACAGCGCTGGATATATTTGCTGACATATCAATGATGCAGCCATATAAAAAAAGTGATGAATTTATAGAATTAATTAGAAAAAAAATAGAATGATATATAAGGGGCAAATATCTTTGCCCCTTCATGGTTACGTTATATAATTAAGTTCTCGCCTACAAGTTTTGTTAAGGATTCAACCTTTACTCCCATATTATATCCCTGACTTATAGTAGACAGTTGTAAATGACAATTTTCACAGGCAGTTACAACCATTGAAGCACCGCTCTTCTCAATTTGCTCCTTTTTAGGTTTGCCACTTTTAATCCTGAATTCTTCATTATCAAGCGCAACTAAACCACCGCCGCCACCGCAGCACCAGTTATATTCGCAGTTTGGATTCATTTCACGAAAATCGTTTGCCATTATTTGCAATATCTCACGG
>JAKPOE010000470.1 GCA_029548025.1 Spirochaetota bacterium | reverse complement strand
TTTGAATATTTAGGCTACAACACGCTGGCTAAACGCTATGGAACAAAAATAATAAATGTGTTCGATAGTTCCTTTGAAAAGGTAAAGCTTGATGACGACATTGAAATTAATGTTAGCAGTGATGCACTGCACAGTGACTATCTCATAAATATTCCTGTTTTGAAAACTCATGCACAAACCGTTGTGAGTTTGGGCTTAAAAAATTTGAAAGGACTTCTTAACATCCCATCACGAAAAAAATTTCACAACCCGGATGAAACAAAAAATCTTCACTACATGATATCTCGCTTATATAAGCTGCTGCCAAAAGGAACAACCATCATCGATAGCATGTATACATTAGAGCGCGGGCCAGGCTTTGATGGCAAACCACACCGAAGTAATATTATCATCTCATCAGAGGATACGCTTTCAGCCGATATGGTTGGTGCAAAGGTTTTAGGTCACCAGCCGGATAGCATACCTTATTTAGCCTATGCAGCAGCAGAGGAGCATAGGGATGCTGACCTTTCCGGTATCAACATCATTGGCACGCCTGTAACCGATGTTGCACATTACCATGAGTATACATTCCCCTATACAGACGATGGAACACTCCCTCAAAAGCTGCATGCAATGGGAATACAGGGGCTGTCATACCCTAAATATGATTTAACCATGTGCACCTATTGTGCTGCTCTCAACGGAGCTGTGCTGACGGCAATTACCCTTGCATGGCAGGGCAAACCATGGGATGAAGTAGAGGTGTTAACCGGTAAAAAAATGCAGCCAGGCGGCAACAAAAAGCACACCATATTGCTTGGACAATGTATGGTAAATCTGCATAAGCATAACACTGCAATTAATGCAATACCGGTTAAAGGCTGTCCTCCCAACCCTATGGAAACCGTTACGGCATTGCACAAAGCAGGCATTGAGGTTAATCCGCTTATCTTTGAGCATCTTGATAGTGCACCCGCCTATTTTATGGAACGGTATAAAAACAAACCAGAGTTTGAAGAGGATTTTTTTACTATAAAAGGATAATCAGTCTTAAAAAAATTTACTGGCACGCGCCGCATCCTTTGATTCAGAGTTTACCAATTCAATGATGATTGATCATGATATTGCAATGATGATGAAAGAAACAGTATCGTCATAAAAAGATGGAGAGCCCCTATAAAAACAACAACCGTTATTGATGACATCGTGTAATCATGAAAGTAGCCCTTCCATAGTAAGATAGAGTAAGATAGTGAGTAAAAACAATAAATGAACCGGGTGATGCACTCTGAACAATTGTAATAGTGAGAGCGTACATTTGTGACTTGAATCCAAGACTGTCAATAATCATTCATTTTCCCAATTATTAAGTATTATAGTATAATTTAATTATACAAAATTTTTATTTAATAATATTATAAAATTCTTGACATTGAAACAACCCCTTGCTACCTTGATTGCATCTAAAAAATCTATTATCATAACAATAAAGTTTAAATAACTTCGCGAGGAGGGTTTTATGAAAACCAGTTTTAAGGTTTTATCTATTGCAGCCATGGTTTTGTTTGCAGCTGCAAATGCATTTGCCACCAACGGCATGCGCATGATTGGTTTTGGTCCGGTGCAGCGTTCTATGGGTGGTATTGGAGTTGCCACCACGCTTGATGCGGCTTCCATCATTACAAATCCAGCAGGGATAGCTGATTTAAAAGGGCGTATTGATTTTGGCGCTTCATATTTTTCACCAACGGTAAAGCATAAGGCTTCCGGTCCAATGATAGGGATAATGGCAAAAGACGGGAAAACCGTTGAATCAGATGCAGGCGCTTCACCAGTACCGGCATTTGGGCTTGTTATACCGCTAACCGAAAAGTTACATTTTGGTATTGGCGCCTACGGTGTTTCCGGTATGGGCGTTGACTATGAAAAAAATGTTTACCAGAGTATCTTAAAAACCATGTATAGTCAGATGCGCTTTGCCCCAGGGTTATCATACAAGATAAATGATATGATATCGGTTGGCGCTGTTGCAAACATTATGTATGCAACAATGGAATTTTCAGCGGCAACCAATGCCAGTGTAATAGGAATGTCTGACCAGGAAGAGCACATGAATTCTGCCGCATTTGGGTATGGAGCAACCATTGCTATCAACATTAAACCGGTTGATATGCTTACTATTGGTGTTGCCTATGAAACAAAGAGCAATTTTAAGGATTTTGAATTTAATACCGCCCAGGGCAAAGATAAATTGGAATTTGACCAGCCTCAGAGTGTAACAGCAGGTGTTTCAGTAACCCCATTGAAAGACCTTACTGTAGCGTTTGAGGTTCAGTGGATAGAATGGTCCGAAACAAACGGCAAAAATAAGCCTGAATTCAGCAAAAACAGCAGCAATGCAACGCCATGGAACATGAACTGGGACAACCAGATGGTGTATAAAATAGGTGCCCAGTATGCAATCAATCCAATGTTTACCGTGCGAGCAGGCTTTAACTATGGCAAGATGCCGTTAGATGAAGACAGAGCATTTGAAAACGTGGCATTCCCTGCTATAGCCGAATATCACTATACCGCTGGTATTGGCATAACATTTGATAACAACCTTACGCTTAATATAGGCGGCATGTATTCACCTGAAGCTAAAATTGACGGTGCTAATATGTCTCAAGCTTTTGCCCATTATGAAACTAAAATGAGCCAGTATTCACTTGATATGGGCATAGCGTACGTATTCTAAAAAGATTTATACTGTTACGTAATCCCATGAAATGAGAGGGCTATCCCTCTCATTTTTTTATTACCTACAAGTCCTATGAAGGCGAGGAAACAGGGGTGAGGTTTCCCCTTGCCTTACCAGTGAGATGGGCCGTGGTTTATCTTTAGGTTTTTAAAATCCCTTTCAATACTTATTATAAAACGCTTAATAGGTATATAATTTTCCCTAACCAGCATAAAATAATAATTGACACAAACAATTTTTTTCGTAAACATTTATCAGTAATAGCATTCGTTAATTTTTAATAAAATAAAGAGTAATTTCACCAATATGAAGGGGATTATATTAGCAGGCGGTTCCGGAACACGCCTGTATCCAATTACAAAAGCAACATGCAAGCAGCTATTGCCTGTTTATGATAAACCCCTTATCTATTATCCTCTTTCAGTGTTGATGCTTTCCGGTATTAATGATATACTCATAATTTCAACACCTCAGGACAGTGAACGTTTTTATAATCTTCTGGGTGATGGCAGCTGGCTGGGAATAAAACTATCGTACGCTGTGCAGGAAAAACCCAATGGTATTGCAGAGGCTTTTTTAATTGGTAAAAATTTTATAGGCAACGATACTGTTGCCCTGGTATTGGGTGACAACATACTCTTTGGACATGGGCTCATTGCACATTTACTGGACAGCAAAACAATAGTCCATACTGACAACCATGCTGTCATCTTTGCGTATTATGTTAAAGACCCTCAACAATACGGTGTTGTTGAATTTGATGAAAAGCTCAATGCCATCTCAATAGAGGAAAAACCAGCAAAACCCAGGAGCAACTATGCTGTTATTGGACTGTACTTTTACCCCAATGATGTAGTAAAGAAAGCCAAAAGCATAACACCAGGCAACCGTGGCGAGCTTGAAATTACCAGTATTAACCAATTATATTTAGATCAAAATAATTTGAAGGTTAAGGTAATGGGAAGAGGTTTTGCATGGCTTGATACCGGTACCCATGATAGCCTTCTGGAGGCAAGTAACTTTGTAAAAATTATTGAGGAGCGTACCGGGCTAAAAATTGGCTGTGTGGAGGAGATAGCATTTAAAAACGGTTGGATTACAAAAGAGCAGGTGCTTTTGATTGCAAAGTCACTATCCAAAACAGATTATAGCCAATATCTAATTACTATTGCGGGAAAATAAATGGATTCTATTTTAATTACCGGTGGCTGTGGTTTTATTGGGAGCAATTTTATTGAATATTGTATTGATAAG
>JAKPOE010000366.1 GCA_029548025.1 Spirochaetota bacterium | reverse complement strand
ATGTTTTAGACATAAAAAAACGGAATAATGATTCCGCTTTTTTATCAATTATGCCGGCCATCAGCTTTAACCTTAAAAAGGAAGTTATTATTTGTGCAAAAGCTGCATAGCAATTTTTTCAGCAACTTTTTCTATGATACGATCATCATCAAATTTATAAGTACCATTGGCAATCATTTCTTTAATTTCTCTAACTCGTTCGGCTCTGATATCAGGGGTTTGCTTTACAACATGAGCAATTTTAGATTGTTCGGCAGCTTTCTTAGCTTCGCTGGAAATTTCAACAGAATCGCTTTTATTTGTGGATATAGTTTTTCCCACAGATTTAGAATTCTTAGGTTCAACGATATTCTTGATATTTCCTATTTTGTCTATAACCATTGCAATCACCCTTTTTTAATCTATAGTAGCTATCGGCATATCATTATAAAAACTTAATCATTTAATGGTATAAATATAAACTCTCCCTATAAATTAATCAAGTAATTATTTCATAAAATGGTAAGGTATGCGAGCCATTCAAAAATAGTTAACCATAGCTATTTCATCACTATTTATGCTTTAAAAGGTATTGCAAGCTCAATGTTTAGATGCTTCATTGTATAGTGCTATAACGAACTCGCCTTTTTGATGGAGAGAGGGAATTATTGATTCAACCTCTGCAGCGGTGAAGTATATAAATTCCTCAAAATGTTTGGTCATCTCCCTGCCAATCAGGATGGTTGCCTGCGGCATTATTTCGGCAATATCGTACAATAATTTGACTATCCGGTAAGGAGATTCATATACAATAACTATCGCCTGCAATTGCCCTAACTGTTGCAACTGCTTTTTGCGCTTCCCCTGTTTTTTACTTAAAAAGCCAGCAAAATAAAAAGAGCTTGAGGGGAAACCACAAACGGATACCAGTGCTGTAACGGCTGATGCCCCCGGAATGGGGATTACCGGTATGTTGTTATGGCGGGCTAATGCTACCAGCTCACCGCCCGGGTCAGATATTGCGGGTGTGCCCGAGTCGGTACAATAGGCAATATTTTTTCCTGATAGCAACTGGCTTATAATGTATTCCAATTTTGTTTTGCCTGAATGGGCATGCAATGATTGTGCGGGGATGCTGATGCCGTAATGCTGTAAAAGTTTGCTTGTTTGACGGGTATCTTCGCAATAAACGATGTCGGTATCTTCTCTTAAAATACGGAGCGCACGCAGGGTGATATCCTCTAAATTACCGATTGGTGTTGCTATGATATAAAGTTTACCTGTCATAGAGTGTTTTCATTTATTTACTTGATTTTTTTGGCAGTATACCAACAATAGCTTTTCTTTCAAGTATAAAGTTAAAATTATTGTTAAGGGGAGCAGAATGGGGCGGATTTTTAATTTTTCAGCAGGTCCATCGATATTGCCAGTTGAGGTATTGGAAGAAGCTTCACGCCAGCTTGTTGATTATAGAAATACCGGGATGTCGCTTATAGAGATGAGCCATAGAGGTAAAATCTATGATGAGGTGCATAATGAAGCGATAGTTCTTGTCAGGGAAATGCTACAGGTGCCCGATGACTACGATATTTTGTTTATTCAGGGCGGCGCAACACTGCAGTTTGGTATGGTGCCCATGGCATTGCTTATGGCTGACAGCAGTGCAGATTTTGTTATAACCGGTACATGGGCAAAAAAAGCATACCAGGATGCAAGGCTTATTGGGAATGCACGAATAATCTGGGATGGCGCTGGTGAAAAATATCGACGTATCCCTTCCATTGATGAATTGTCATTGCATGATGATGCTGTATATGTACATATATGTTCCAATGAAACGATAGATGGCATACAGTGGCAACAGCTTCCGGATACGGGGAACACCCCCTTGATTGTTGATATGTCATCTGATATCATGTCACGAGCGGTTGATTGGAATAAGGTTTCCATGCTCTTTGCGGGCACACAGAAGAATTTAGCTCCAGCAGGGATGGCGCTTGTGATTATGAAAAAATCATTGGTAGAAAAAGCCCGCAAAGACATACCTGCCTATTTACGGTATGATCTGCATGCAAAGGAAAATTCACTTTACAACACCCCTCCCACATTTACCGTATGGATGACCAACCTTACCTTGCACTGGATTAAGGGAATAGGGGGATTGCCGGAGATAGAAAAACGGCGTGACCGGAAAGCTGCCATGCTCTATGATGCAATTGACAACAGTGGCGGATACTATACCAGTCCTGTTGATAAAAACAGCCGTTCTGCCATGAATGTTGTGTGGCATCTGCCCGATGAGCAATTAGAAAATAAATTTGTCGATGATGCCGAAAAAGAAGGTTTAAGCGGATTAAAGGGTCACCGCTCGGTAGGAGGATTACGTGCCTCTCTATACAATGCAATGCCTGTAGAAGGGGTGCAAACCCTGGTTGAATTTATGCATCGCTTTATGGAAAAACATGGGTGATTATTATGGATGAACGTACTGTATATTCTGAGCACAGGCCATGGGGTTTTTTTGAGGTACTATCGGACACTGAAACTCACAAGGTAAAACGTATAACCGTATACCCGCATAAACGTCTAAGCCTGCAGCGTCATACACGGCGCAAAGAACATTGGTTTTTTATACATGGCAGGGGTGTGGTAACCCTTGATGCAGATAACATCCCTGTTGATGTTGGGAAAAGTGTTGATATAGATTTCAACGTAGTACACAGGGTGGAAAATACTGGTGATGATAATCTGGTGTATATAGAAGTTCAGCTTGGTGAATATTTTGGTGAAGATGATATAGAGCGTATAGAGGACGATTATGGACGTGCATAAAATAGTGTGTAACAAATTATAATTGATTTTTTCATACTACATACAAAGCTTGAGCTTAATATTACAATACAATGTTACAATGTTACAATGTTACAATGTTACAATGTAATGTTTTTGAATAATCATGATAACTTTATCATAAAAGGTTATTGAAGCTTTAAAAAATGACCTTTGCAATAAAAGCTTTTATTATAATCATCAGATGGCATTGACAGCAACTATCGCTCCAGGATAAAACTGATGATTAACTATTTTCAGGAGGAATGCCCTGCATGATAAACGTACAGAATCTTGTTAAACATTATGGCGAAGTGAAAGCAGTTGATGGCATATCATTTACCATTCGTAAAGGCGAGGTTACCGGGCTTTTAGGTCCCAACGGTGCTGGTAAAACCACCACATTGCGGATTTTAACCTGTTATCTTCAACCAACATCGGGGATGGTAAGCATCGATGATTATCTAGTGGATGAAAATCCAATTGACATAAAAAAGCGCATTGGCTATCTTCCCGAATCGGCTCCGCTTTATCCTGATATGATGGTATATGACTTTTTGCAATTTATTGCTGACATCAGGGAAATCAATGATGCCGAAAGGATAACGGATGTTGCTATACAATGCGGAATAACCGAGGTGATGCACAAAAATATCAATGAGCTTTCCAAAGGGTATAAACAGCGGGTAGGATTGGCACAGGCTATTTTGCATGACCCTGAAATTTTGATACTTGATGAACCAACCAATGGGCTTGATCCCAATCAGATAATTGAAATCCGTGACCTTATCAAGGAGCTGGGCAGGGAAAAGACGGTTATTCTATCAACCCACATCTTGCAGGAGGTTGAGGCAACGTGTAACAGGGTTATTATCATTGATAAGGGGGCGATAGTTGCTGATGATTTAACAAGCGAGCTGAAGAGCGCAAAAGGAAAGGATATCCGGATAAATATT
>JAKPOE010000444.1 GCA_029548025.1 Spirochaetota bacterium | reverse complement strand
CGGATGACGGTACTATACAGGGGTGCCAAACCGTTGAACTTTGAACATGCTACCAGCGTTGTTGCAATCGGCATCTATAATAACAAAAAACAGATGTTTGAAGCAGATAAAATATTGGTTAAATGCCCATCAAAGTATACCAGGGAGCAAAAATAGATGAATAGTTTATATTATCTGCCATGGATTACGGCACTATTGATTATGCTATCGACAATGGCAGCTGTATATTCATTGAGCAAACCAAAAATATTTACTTTAGCAAAATATCTTTATTATGCTGCAACAGGGATTGTAGCATTAATGCTTATATGTTTGTTAATGGCATTTGTTACCTTTAAATTTCAATATTCTTATGTATACCACTATTCATCGGTTGATTTGCCCGTACTATACCGTATTGCCGGGGTATGGGCAGGTCAGGAAGGTTCCATCGTCTTATGGACATTTTTTATAATGATTGCCGGGGTTATTGCCGTTACCAGGGAAGAACAATTGAAACAAGGCTTTTTAACAATAGTGGGTTTAGTATCGCTTATCTTTGTTATTCATTGTATCAATAATAATCCGTTTACCTATATATGGGATACATCAAAAAATTTTCCCGTAAATATAATTCCCACAGATGGTGCCGGGCTTAATCCACTATTACAGGATTTCTGGATGATCATTCATCCACCGGTTCTTTTTATTGGCTATGCATTATCTACCATAGCGTTTATTTATGCAATACTATCGTTACTATATAATAACTATTCCATTATACTTACCGCTTACCGTTATGTGCTCGCAACCGTGTTGACCCTGGGAGCCGGGATATTTTTAGGTGGCTACTGGGCATACAAGGTATTGGGGTGGGGTGGTTATTGGGGTTGGGACCCAGTTGAGAATGCATCCCTTATACCATGGCTTATCAGTATTGCACTATTGCATGGATTAATACTGCAGAAACGAAAACAGGTTCTGGTACGGGCTAATATTGCCATGGCAATAGGGGTATATGTTTTTGTCCTTTTTGGCACATTTTTAACACGAAGTGGGGTGCTTTCAGATTTTTCGGTTCATTCATTCAACGGGGCAGGCAATTTTACTGATCTTTTGTTGTTTTTGAGCACGACAGTTGTATTAAGCATTGGCTTGCTTATCTATCGCTCCAGGGATGCACGTGGCAAAGTTCTTGATAATGATGTGCTTTCAAAAGAAAATATAATGGTATACGGTATTGCTGCAATGGTATTTTTTGCATTGTTTGTTATTATTGGCACCTGTATGCCACTGCTTACCAGATTACTATCGCAACCATCAACCGTTAGAGAATCGTATTACATAAGCATTGTAAAGCCAGTTGGCCTGGTTATCGTGATATTATTACTGCTTGCTACCTTCACAAAAAAATTACCGTTGAAAGCAAGGACTTTTGTTATACCGATAACTATCGCCTTAACTTTAACAATCCTTTTATATATTGGGGAGACAATCCGCATATTCCCATTAGTATTAATGTTTGTAAGCTTTTTTATTATTGTTACCACTATAAAGGGCTTGTTTCCTTATACCCATTTAAATAGAGCCGCACGGGTAGCCCACAGTGGCGTGGCACTGCTTATTATTGGTATAATCACATCACAAACCCAGTCGCTGGATTATCATACGGAATTAATCCAGAAGGAGAAAAAAACCATTTATCCTGTTTCACTTGAGCTTGTAGGGATGACAGGTGGCGCTAAGAATGCTCTGGTTTTTCATTATAGTTACTACAACAAAGGCAAAACTATTACCACACCTTATTTTATTGATACCAGAACAAACCAGCTATTCAGGGAGCCTTACATTGACTACAATATACTCTATGATGTGTATATTTCACCTGTTGAATATATGAGCGGGTATGATAAGCTGACTCAGGTGATGCTCAAAAAAGGTGAGATACGTACGATTGGTGATATCACCATACGTTTTGATAACTTTGATGTCGATAGGGCAGCCATGATGAAAGGGAATGCCATTGTCTATGCACAATGTACCGTCACCCATAAGGGGCGACAGTATACGGTTAAACCTGGCGTTGCCTATACCAATGATAGGCGACAGGATATCAAAGCTATGATCCCCGGAACAAACCGCACTATTGTTCTGCTTGATTTTGATGTACGGGATGCGATAGTTGTTTTGCACATTGATGCTCATGACAATGCAGTTCTTCCTCCTGATTCGGTTATTGTTGATATATCGTTTAAACGACTTATCTGGCTTGTCTGGTTAGGTACGGTGATAATAGTTGTTGGTGTTGCATTGCCGTTTGTCAGACGTAGTTGAGCATAGGCTATAAAGGAAATAATCATGTCATCAGAAACGGAAATAGTACAGAATAAAAAGGCACGCTTTGAGTATGAAATACTTGATACTATAGAAGCAGGTATAGTATTGAAGGGCACTGAGGTAAAATCTGTACGCTTAAAAAAGGTAAACATTCAGGACTCGTATGCCCGCATCAAGGATGGCGAAGCTTTTCTCTATGGGATGAATATTTCACCGTATGAGAGTGGGAATATCTTTAATCATGATCCGTTACGGGTACGCAAGCTTTTGCTACATAAACAGGAGATAAAACGTCTTACCGGCAAACAGCAGGAAAAGGGGCTTACTCTGGTACCGTTAAAGGTATACTGGAAAAATGGCAAGGTTAAGGTGCTGCTTGGACTTGCTAAAGGGAAAACTCTTTATGACAAACGCCATGATATAAAAAAACGTGACTCGGATAGAGAATTGCAGCGGTATAAGCGCATGCGGTGATTATGTATAAAGAGCTACCGATTCAATTTTTTTATTCCCATTCAATGGTTGATGGTGGTTTTGATGAGATATCATATACAACTCTGTTCACGCCTTTTACTTCATTAATAATGCGTGTAGAGATTCGGCGCATTAAATCTTCAGGCAGATATGCCCAGTCGGCTGTCATTGCATCAAGTGAGGTAACTGCACGCAGTGCTATGACATTATCGTAGGTACGTTTATCACCCATGACACCTACCGATTTAACGGGTAAAAATACCGCAAAAGCCTGCCACAATGTGTTATAAAAATGAGCATTCTTAATTTCTTCTATAAATATGTCATCAGCTTCACGCACTATGGCAAGACGTTCTCTGGTAACCTCGCCAATGATGCGAATAGCTAAACCAGGACCGGGGAATGGATGCCTGTTAATTAATTCTTCGGGCATTCCTAATTGTCTGCCCAATTCGCGAACCTCATCCTTAAATAGCTCTTTTAATGGTTCAATCACTTTGCCTTCATTGATAAGCTCCAGCACTTCAGGCACCCTGTTGTGGTGGCTTTTTATTGTATCAGATGGTCCCTTTGTAGAAACTGATTCAATGACATCGGGATAGAGTGTACCCTGTGCTAAAAAGTCAAAGGTTCCAATTTTAGCAGCTTCTTGTTTAAAAATAGTAATAAATTCTTTGCCAATTATTTTACGCTTTTCTTCCGGGTCAATAACGCCTTTAAGTTTATGTAAAAAATGTTCTTCAGCATCAGCATAGATGAGATTGAGTTTTAGATGTTTTTTGAAACGTTCAATAACCTTTATGTGTTCGTCTTTTCGTAAAAGGCCGTTGTTAACGAAAACACAATATAAGCGATCACCGATAGCTTTTTGTAACAACACTGCGGTAACAGAAGAATCAACGCCGCCGGACAGTCCCAGTAAAACAGTTCCATTTTTTACCATAGTGCGTATATCATCAATCGCAGCATCAATGAAAGATTGCATGGTCCATGTAGGCTGGAAATTGCAGATAGTAAATAAAAAATTACGTAAAATTTCCTTTCCGTACTGGGTATGATACACTTCAGGGTGAAATTGGACACCGTAAATTTTCTTTTCCCTGTTTTCTATAGCAGCGTGTGGTGCATTCTCGGAACGTGCTATGGTTTTGAATGTCTCGGGAATACGTTCTACGGTATCACCGTGACTCATCCATACTGTTTGCGTGCGGGGCAGATCCTTAAACAATGGAGATTCTTCAATTAACGTTATGGTTGCCCTTCCATATTCCTTGAATGGAGAAGGATTGATGATACCATGAAATGCATTAACGACAGCATATAACCCATAGCAAATACCAAGTACCGGCAATCCCAGTGAAAACAGATCATCTGAGATGTGCGGGGCGTTATCCTCATATAGTGAGGAAGGCCCGCCTGAAAGCACAATAGCACCGGGATTTTCTTTTTTTATGTCGGCGATAGTTATTGTATAGGGAACTATCTCTGCATATACATGCAATTCCCGTATTTTACGAGCAATGAGCTGTGTGTACTGCGAACCAAAGTCCAGTATGAGCACTTTATTTTGAGAGGATATTCCAATGCCATGCTCTATCATTTTTGTGCCTCTAAGTTTTTGATATATTCGTATATACCCTGTTTTGTTAAGGTTTCATTTTTTCTGGTAATAGTTTTTTGCATTGTGATGCGGTAATTTTTTAACTTAGTACTATAGTCAGGATTGGAGGTTGATAGAATTGCAATAGCCAGAAGTGCTGCATTGGTTGCACCTGCTTTTCCTGTAGCAACCGTTGCTACCGGTATACCCGTTGGCATCTGGACAATAGAAAGCAATGAATCAAGCCCTCCTGCTATGGATGTTCCAATGGGGATGCCTATGACCGGCAGGACAGTATGAGAAGCAACAACCCCTGGCAGATGAGCAGCGCCGCCTGCCGCTGCAATGATAACCCTGCCACCATCCTTTTCAAACTGAACAACCCATTCAGCAACCAGATGAGGAGTACGGTGAGCAGAATACGCTTTTACATCATACGAAACATTAAAATCATCTAATGTCTGGAAACACCCCTTTAATTCAGGAAGGTCCGAATCACTGCCAACGATAATCCCTATTTCTGTCATATATTCCTCCATGGAAAATAAATTTATTACCCTCACCCCCTGTCTCTCTCCTTCGTAAGGCGAGGAATGAAGTGTCCTCATAAAATAGGTACTATACACCCCTCCCATACTGGACTTGATCCGGAAACTCTTTTTCACCATGAGATCCTGAATCGGAGTTCAGGATGATATTTCTTGCCATTGCCATGATTAATCCCGGACTATCGCCAGGGCAGGCTTATTTCAGCATCTATTTCATAACTGATATCCTGAAACAAAACTGTCATGGAATTGATCCATAGTACAGTATAAGCACAAAGGAACCTCTAATAATTATAAAGTGAAAGTATTTTTAATTTTTAGAGTTACCTCTTTGATATGATGAAAAACTTACTTGCATATAATGCGTTATATTATACACATAACCTCATAAGTTGAAATGCTATCATATCATATCATTTTATGCTATTACAGCTATAATGCTTGACTTAAAATATAACTCATGTAGTAATAAAATCAAATGTAAAATATGAAAAATCTATGTCATTATTAAGCATTACATTTTTTATAGTTGGCGCATCAATTGTTGGCGCGCTGCTGGTAATTATACGGGCACATCAATATCCTGCAAAAGTGCGAAAAGCCCAAGAATATCTTGATAATGGAGACATTGCAAAAGCAAGTGAAATTGTCAAGCTGGTTCTTGAACGAAAAAAGGATTATATACCAGCGCGTTATCTCAGGGCGCAGATATTAATTCAACAAAAACAGTATTTACTTGCTATCGCAGAACTTAATGGAATACTCAGTATACCCGATTTTGATAAATATGTAGAGGAACTGAATATCCATTATCAGCTTGCTGATCTATACCATGAAACACAACAATGGCAAAAAGAGGTTGAAGAGTTCAGAGTTATTTTACAGTTTAATCCCGACGATATCAATGCCAATCACAGATTAGGGATTGTGCTTTACCGTCAGCATGATTATACCGGAGCCAAAGATTATTTATTGAAAGCAGTTACACTGGACCCTGCTCTTTCTGATATTTATGCACCGTTAGGTATATGTCTGTATAATACAGGTGAATATGGAACGGCAGAAAATTTTCTGATTAAAGCTGTTGAAACAAATGCTACAAATTATGAAGCGCATTATTATCTTGGTATGATCTTTAAGATGAAAAAAGATTATACTGCTGCTTTAGAGATGCTTAGTAAGGCTCGTAACGATAGACGGTATTTTGATAAAAGCCAGTATGCTATAGGACAGTTATATTTTGATAATGATGCATATTCTAAAGCAATCGAAGAACTGGAAAAAGGATTGCCATATATTAAGGATAATACAGACGAAGGATTGGCATATCGTTATTTATTGGCGGAATGTTATGAGATGGAAAATAAGATACCAGAAGCAGTACATCACTGGGAAAAGATTGCAAGTATAAATCCTAATTATCGTAGCACACAGGTAAAGCTTGACGATTACAAATTAATTCTTGAAAATAAAAATCTTAAATTTTTGTTTACTTCTACTATGGCAGAGTTACAACCACTTATTACTGAGATTATTGCTCAGTTGAATTATAGTATAGTATATAAAAAAGAAGTTTCGGCTAATGAGTACATGTACAAATGTTTTAGTGTTAAAAGGATAAATGAACCGCCGGTCTTAATTAATTTTATAAGAACAACCCGTGATATAACCGAAGGGCAGATTAACACTTTTTATCAGCGTATGCTTGAAGAGAAGTGTAAAAGTGGTATTTATATAACAACATCAAAATTTAGTATTAATGCTAAATCTCAGGCAGCAAATAAAATGATAGAAATCATGGATGGGCGATTTTTACAAAAGGCAATGGAAAAAATTAAAGGTAAAAAAGGTTAAACATGATTCTTCGTTACCTTTCAACGTGCACTATTGTTCTTTTACTTATTACTCTATCATGTTCAAGGCAAAAAACGGTAAATGAAGGAATTGAACTGTATCAGGAGGGGTTATATCAAAGTGCCTTTATAAAAATTAAAGACGGGCTAATACAGTATTCTATGGAAAAAACGTTGGATGAGCAAAGTTTTGTTTGTACTCCATATGCAGTTTTTTCTACAGAGACATTACTCACCATGCTGTACCCAAAAAAACATACATATGAATTCCCACGTGAAGTAGTTAGTGTATGGTATGATCCTGCCGATGATGTTTGTGTTGTAACTGATGGCATTATGGTATCTAATTTTTCCTCAGATGAGGAAATCATTATCAATAACCCAACAACCAAACCCATTAAAGCAGTTTCGTATTGCAATAAGGATATTTATTTGCTCTGCGGGGAAGAGTTATATGTACATAGCCAGGATGATAAAAAAATAAGAAGATTGTCATCTATAGATTTCCCACCACCGGAAACATTGAAATACTACAATGGATATATGCATGCTGTCAATAATAAGCTCAT
>JAKPOE010000443.1 GCA_029548025.1 Spirochaetota bacterium | reverse complement strand
TATCGCCCCAGCTATAACCAGCACAATAACAAAAACTATAATTATTTTTTTAGCCATATATCCTCCAAAAAATGTTTGCGATTAAATACATATAATCATATAATCGTTAACGATATTATCAAGCAAAAAAATATAAAAGGGGATACTATGTGGCATTTTACACCTACCAATGTTCACTGGATTGATATTACATTGATCATACTTTATTTAGCAGGCATTACCGTTTTTTGATTTTATATATACACCTTTTTTTATTTTCTTGCAAAAAACAATAATCACTTTTTATTATTTATTGATGAAACCCTCATCAATGAATGTAAATGGCATATTCACCATGCTACCTATAATAGCTATACCACCTCTTCTTATGGCTGCTATCGCCATGTATGTTGCCGTCTCGTATGGTATTATGTATTCACGCAGGAGGAATGAACCCGAAAACCTGTGGTTTGCCATGATGTGCTGCACTATTGCTCTTTACGATATTGCATCTGCCATGCTCTATATATCCCCATCACCTTTCCAGGCTGTATTATACCAGCGCTTCCAGTTTGCCGTACTTGCCTGTTTCATCATAGCAATAACGTGGTTCATTGCTTCATTAGTGCATATTCGTACAAACATTGTTTACAGCATAACCGCCATTATGGTATTGTTCATCATATCAGGTTTTTTGCTGGATAGTTCATATACTCTCAATCCATACAATCCTTACATAAAAAAATTTGTCTTTTTAGGTGCAACCATCACCTACAACGAGGCTGACCCCGGTATTCTTTATATAGCACAATATATTGCAATGCTTGTTTCTGGAACATATTTAATGTATAAACTTTTTATCTGGTGCAGATATGGCGAAGCCCATATCAAAATTTTATTTGTAAGTTTACTGGTATTTTTGCTTGCAAGCATAAACGATGTCTGTGTGGGCAAAGGTATTTATCGCTTTATTTATACCATTGAATATGCATATTTTATAGTTATTATATCCATGGCATATATCTTGCAGTCACGGTTTATAACATTGCATAAAGAGATTGAACAGGTTACCTATTTATTTAATCAAAAACTTTTAGAACAACAGAAACAACAAAAAATTGATGATACATCAAAGCAGAAATGCATCTCTTCGTCCAACTCTGATAAGATTCAACAGGCTGTTGAATATATTCATGACAACTTTTGTTTTGCTATTTCACGCGAAGGGTTGGCTGCCATGGTTAATCTTCATCCAGATACATTCAGCAGGCTTTTTAAACTATATACGGGAAAATCGCTTCCGGACTACATCAATGAACTGAGAATTAACTATGCAAAGGTTTTATTAGCAGAAGGTAGTGAATCAATAGTAACTATCGCCTTCAAAACCGGTTTTGAAAGCCTTTCAACATTCAACCGTGCTTTCCATAAATTACTCAATATAACTCCAACAATCTATCGCAAAAATAATCGCAAATTCTGATTAATCAGATATTGCGTAGACAATGATACAAAAATAAAGCTACTATGCACGATAGTTGTTATGGAATCAGTGCCCTTGTGTTAATGTTCAAGAAAACCTATTTTGCCCATAGAGCTTGACAATACGTTTATACGATCATATAATCCTCTGGGGGTTTGCAATGAAATCGACATATATATTGACTCACGATGTTGGCACAACCGGAAACAAAACATGCTTATACAGGGTTGATAACAAAATAAAGCTGGTTAACTCATACCTTGTGGAATATCCGCTGTATATGCTACCTGATGGTGGTGTTGAGCAAAAAGCTGATGATTGGTGGGATGCTGTTTGTAAAGCTACAAAATGGGTAATGAAGCAAAGTAATGTTGCACCAGCTAACATAGCTGCCATGGCATTTTGTGCGCAGATGCAGGGTTCTCTATTTATTGATGCCGAGGGCAGAGCGTTGCGAAATCCAATGAGCTATCTGGACCAGCGTGCAACAAAGCAAATAGAGAAGCATCTGTACAAAGGCTTTATAAAGATAGATAAATGGAACGCATTGAAAACCATTAAATCACTTGTAATCACCGGTGGGCTTGCCGCAACACCAAAAGACCCGCTATGGAAATACCACTGGGTAAAAGATAATGAACCTGAAATCTTTGAAAAGGCGTATAAGTGGCTGGATGTTAAGGATTATTTGATATTCAGATGTACAGGAAAATTAGGCATGACAGTTGATTCGGCAAATGTAACCTTTATCTACGATACCCGCAAAAATAGATTGGGCTGGCACAAGGGATTATGCACTATGTTTGAAGTTGACATGAAACATCTGCCGCCGGTATTTCAGTCAACCGATGTTATTGGAACAATCACAAAAAAA
>JAKPOE010000430.1 GCA_029548025.1 Spirochaetota bacterium | reverse complement strand
CTAAACGTGTTTTTGACAACCGTACGTTATAAATATGGAATATTCAAAACGTTACTTTTTAATATACTTGAGAGTGCAAAACATTGTAAAATCTTTTTGTTAAATGTTGTATGCATGAAAAAAGCTGTTATTAACACTATCAATAATAATTATGCAGCTATGGAGGTACACTATGGCATATCAGGTATCTGTGTTTGCAGAAAATAAACCAGGAAAAATTGAGCGAATAACCAATGTTCTTGCAAGTCAGAATATTAATATCAGGGCTATTACCATCAATGATTCGGGTGATTACGGCATTATTAAACTTTTACTGGATCGCCCAGAGGATGGGTGTACTGCATTAAAAGATGAAGGTATTGCAGCCACATTGAAAGAGATCGTTGCTGTGAAAATACAGGACAAGCCAGGTAGTCTCCATAAAGTTGCTGCACTGCTAAAAGAACATTCTATTAACGTTGACGATGCTTATGGATTTACTATCAAACCACATGAAGAGTCAGCATTTGTATTTCAGGTAGACAATCCTAAAGCAGCAGAAAAAGTATTACGAGACTCGGGATATCAATTGCTTGCTGATAAAGAACTATATTTACTGTAAGGATACTTCCCAATCGGTAGATTAAGCTTTTCATGCAATGTTTGGCATGCTATTTTTTTAATACTCATACAATGAATATTTAAATAAGTAATTGCATTATTTGCTAAAAGGTTAACAATGTCTACACAACACAAGCTAATTATTGGCAATTGTATGTCCATGGAAGAAACTCCTGATAAAAGCATACACCTCATGGTTACCTCACCGCCCTATTTTAATGCGCCTTTTGATTACAAGGAGCTTTTTAAAAACTATGATCACTATCTTGGTGTTTTAACTAAAGTTGCACAAGAAATATACCGTGTTTTACAGGATGGACGTATAGCAGTTTTACATATTGACATTTGATATAAGTATTAATATAATTATATATAGCCTAATCTATATGTGAGGAAAGTGCATAGTTTTTGCACAGATTACCTAAAACTTACCAGTACGATGCAGGGGTAAAGTACAAATTATATTGCAGGGAGATGACACAATGAAACACATCCAATTCATTACTAGTATCGTTGCTATCCTTTTTGTTGCTTGTTCTCAGCAGATAAGCATTCAGGGTAAACCTGATGTTTTAGTAAAAAAATATCTCCAGGACGATTCCACCTATGTCATTATTTGCAAAGGGTATCCAAAGCCAGGCACCTCCGGCATACAGGCAATCGAAACTGCAAAGGAAGCTGCCCTATTGAATGCTCAATATATTGCCCGAGGAATATTTTCTGAAGACGTTGATGTTGTAAAAGATGGATTGGTTGAAAAATACGATAGTAGTGATGACTATGTAATTCTTACCTATGCAATAAAGCATCCCGATATAAAACAATATATTCAGGAATAAATGTTAATAGTTGATCACTATAGTGTGTCAAAGTTTTATAAATTTTCCTTAAATAATGTACCGGGAAAACAGCATAGCAGATAACAGTATTGTTGTATGGATTATCTTATTTTTTTTTACTATGAATCTACGGTATATGCCTTGCAATATATGTCACTACCAAAGAATTAATTTTAACAATTAATGCCACCCTCTCTGCATAATAACATAATACAATAAATGAAAAAAAATTAATACAAATTATCTTTTCATTAACAAAAGAGGGACATCATTGATGTCCCTCTTGCCAATAAAATTGAAGTTTAATTACTTCTGTGCTGGAGCTTCAGCTGGAGCCTGCTCTGCTGGCTGTTCCTGAACCTGCTCTTCTGGAGCTGGTGCTTCTTCTTTTTTGCAGCCAACAAATGCTACAGCAACTGCAAATACAGCGATAAGAATAAGAGATGCAATCTTCTTCATAATACTTTTACTCCTTTATAATAATAAAATTTATTTTATTGTTTATTACACAACCACAAATCACAACTATCAAAAAAAATCAAGTACTAATCAAAAAATTTTTTTGATATGCAGAACGGCATGTTGCCGATTCCCATACCACTATACTCAATAATTTTATTTCTGTATTGTTATCTTTTGAATATTGCCCCAGTTTGATACTCATCTTTTCATAGATAATCCTTGACAAATGTTCCGAGCTGGGATTTAAACTTTTAAATGCATCGACGTCATTTAAATTTTTATGATCAAATTCATCCAGAACTTCTTTAATCATGGCTTTAAGATCATGGAAATCAATCATTATTCCTATGTCATTGAGCTTTTCACCACACACCGATATTTCAATCTTCCAGTTATGCCCATGAATATTTTCACATCTGCCTTTATACCCTATAAGCTGGTGGGCGGCTGAGATATAATCTTCAACTGTTAGTATATACATGGTATTTTCACCTCGCAACAATATAATAATGCATGGAATAATATTATAATCAAATCAATATAATTGTAAACTTGTTTTAACAATATGGAGCAATACACAACCTTCCGATACCACAATGCCACAATAATAAACTACTATCACCTTTACTGAACCATACAAAAACTATAACCAGTTCAACAATACGTATACTATCACCATGATTTCAATTCTTCTATTGACAACAATCTGCCCCATGAATAATTACCTGAATCTTTCAGGCAAGCATGGTTACTATCCTTGCAACCTTTTCTATTTCTCGTTTTGTCAGAGCAGGATACATTGGCAATGAAAACAGCTTTTTGGACAATCTATCACTATGAGGAAAATCAAGATTACGCAGTTTCATATACTGATGCAGTGGCACATCAATTGGATGATAAATCTCTATTGCATTTTTTTTAAAGTACTTATCAACAATATCTGGCTGAGCATCAAACAAAACAGGAAATACCTGATAGGTAAAGTGCTCACTAAAAGCATAAAAGGTACTGTGATGGGTTTTACTCAATGCATCGTAGTATATGCGAGCTATATAACGCCTTCGTTTAACAAAATCCTTTAATTTAAGCAACTGATTTATACCCATTGCAGCGTGCACATCACTCATGCAATATTCAAATCCAGCAATATGTTCACGGGGCATTCCATTCCGTATATCGCGAATATATGAAAAATAGCGCGAATTATTGGTAAATATCATACCACCCATTTCCGTGGTAATCATCATTGATGGAGCAAACGATGCAACTGCAAATGATGGCGCTGTATCAAAAAGCTCGCCAGCATCCATACCAATAGCATGGGAAATATCAAGAATGCATGGAATTGCACTATCATTAAGGTCTAACTGCGCTGGAAAGCCAAATGTATGCCCAATAACTATCGCTTTTGTTTTTTGTGTGATAGCTCCCTGTATATTTTCTATTGATGGATGATAACAGTTTTCGGCAATATCAACCAGAACAGGGATAGCGCCAACAACATGGCATGCCTTGAGCGGTGCAGCATCAAAATATGATGGAATAATAACCTCATCACCGGCTGTAATACCAAGAGCAGAAAATATACAATGGTAAGCTCCATAAATTGAGTTGGTAGCAAGAGCATACTTTAAGCCAATGGTAGTGCTCAATGCCTGCTCAAACTGCTTAACAACAGAACCCGAAGCTAAATTATCCTGGATAAGACAATCCAGCACTCCTTCTAATTCTTTTCGTGTAATGGTTGGTTTACTTGCAACTATCTTCATAACATATTTTTTTAAACTTTTAATCAAAGGTAACCTTGCGGATTACCTCTATTTGGTCAAGCATCATTTTTTATTTTGAAAATTAAATAAAGCAGTATTTACATAATTCCGATAATTACTATGCAGATACCCCGGATGACTGTCTGTATAATTTCATGGCTTTTACAAGGAGGAAATTTATGCGTAATTATCCAGTATATATAGTATGGGCGATAGTTCTCATGATCAGTCTTTTGTCATCATGTGCGCCCAACAGCGTTATGACCAAACGCAACGATACATTTACCTTTGGGCAGAATGAAGAAAATTCTACTGCAAATGATTCGCCTGTTTATTCAGACATGAATCCAAATGTTGCGGCCACAAACACTGATGAAAAATCAAACTACTATCAGGTTGGCATGGCAAGCTGGTATGGAAGAGAATTTCAAGGAAGATTGACTGCATCTGGCGAACCATTTGACATGAACAAATATACTGCTGCTCACCGCACGCTTCCCTTTGGCAGCATCATTATGGTAACAAATTTAGAGAATGGGAAAAAAATACAGGTTACTGTCAACGACAGGGGGCCATTCAAAAAAAACAGGATACTTGATGTATCATATAAAGCTGCCAGAGATCTGGGTATGCTTGAAAAAGGTGAAGCAAAAGTGGGGATATCCGTAGTATCATATGGCAATGATTCGCAGCCGGGTAACAAATCCAGTGATGTTGGTGTATTTGGAGAAGCTGTTGAGGATACTAACTATCAGAAAAACACCTATGAACAATCAAGCATTGGAAGTGGCATTGCAATACAAACCGGGGCATTTTATTCAAAGCTCAATGCTGATAAATTAAAAGAAAAGATAGAAGGGCTTGTTGATAAACCAGTTGTAGTTGTAAAAGAAGGTTACTTTTATAAAGTGCGAATAACCAACCTTGATGAAAATCAAATTAGTAAATATAGAAAAATTTTAAAAAAGAACGATATCCCATCATACAGGATAAGTATAAGTGATACCACCGATGAGGCGCCTTAAAAAAGCGCCTTTTTTATTATCAGTGTACTATATTCCTAATATTTATAAATGATTAATAGTACCATTAATAATTCGTTTACCGTATTTTTTTAGATACGATTATATTCGATAGTTATTGGTAATATATAAATAACTCCGGGAAAAGGAATCTATGAACATTGGATAAACTACCTGTCACCATCAAAGATTGAACGTTGCTTAAACTCCTATGCTGAGCACTACGAGCCACCCCTGAACACCTTTATCTTTCTCTTTATTAACATTAACGATTCTGCAAAGAAGCAAAATGCCGTATGCAGGCATTTACCTGTATTCCTTACCGCAAACGAAGTATCGAAAAGAACTGGAAGCAGAGGCATCAGTCAATACCATATGGGACCGCCCTCTGAAGTGTTATTGCCTACACAATAAATGGTAATTAGCTTGCGATCATACATCTATATTTAATATTGGATATTTAATCCACATCCCTTACTTTTCATTGAAAAATATTATTATCTATGCCACTCCTGTAGAGTAGTATGCGCACTAGTCTGGAGTAACATTAAGCAAAATTATCCTATGGTTGCAAAAAAAATTGTCATTGCCATAATAATTCTTGGTGGGGTTACATTTTTTTTATTGTGACTACACTATCAACTCGATTGTGTAACCTGTGCTAAATAATAAATCGCCTTTTGACTGTTCCCCTGAAACAGGTAACACAGGCTTAATGATAGCAGCGATTCTGCTTCAGGTGTTGTTCTAATGTGCTTTTCCAGGTGCTTAATCTTTGACGCAATATCGCCCTTACTATCATTAAAAATTGTTTCAGGAACTGTCGCTACAAACTCATCAAATTTTTTAAATTCTTTCTTCTGTAATGAAAAATGTATAAGTTCAGCGCTCTCATGTCTGGCACATTTCAAAATTATATCCTGTGCTATATCTTTGAAG
>JAKPOE010000423.1 GCA_029548025.1 Spirochaetota bacterium | reverse complement strand
TACCCTGCTATCACCTCGCCTCCATCAGGATAGGTGGTGAGCGTTTTGCGTCCCATGCAATCATACTGGTAGTAGGTAGGATACTGCATTGCGCTGAGCGTATACCCCGTACTGGCTCCCGGCTCAAACTGCGGCTTGCCCTCCGCTACTACCCGCCCCATGGCATCGTAGCGCTTTGCCCCGCTCACCGTGTAGCCGTACTGTCCTGCTACCGTGGCACTCGTCTTTACCTGTAGCTCCCGTCCCAATCCATCAGCATAACGCACCACGGTGAGTGCCTCGCTGCTGTAATCCCCGCCACTCCGATTGGTGGTGATTGCCCCTACAGGACGGCTTACCCCTTCACCAGTTACTATCGCCCCCGCATATTCTACCGCTATCGCCGGTCGCCCACCCACATCATACGGACCCCACAGCATGGTAAGCCTGCCAAATACATCATACTGATACTGCATGCTTTAAAATTTTTACTATGTTTTACTATATATCTATATAATTGTTATTGATTTTTTATTGGATATTATTTATATTAATCGTGCTAATGTATTCTTACTTTGTTATAAACCAGTATACGGAGTTTTTTATGCATGCAACATTCAATGATCTTGTAACCAAAATCAGGAATTTATCATTGACTGAAAAATTACAAATCAAATCTATTGTTGAAAAGTCAATTATTGAGGAACGAAGAAAAGAAATTTATGACAGTTACTTAAAAACAAAACTGGAATTGAAAAATAATAAATTAAAATTTACCAGCGATGTCAAGAAGCTAAAAAAGACGATTGACTAAACATGGAAATAGCATTTAGTTCATCGTTTAAAAGAGCATTTAAGAAAAAAATCAAAAATAGAAACGAAATTGAAGATTTATTCTGGGAAGCAGTTTCTCTTTTTATACAGGATCCCTTTCACAGTTCGCTTAAGACCCATAAGCTTTCAGGAAAGCTAAAAAATTTGTGGAGCTTTTCGGTAGAATATGACATGCGTGTTATCTTCTTTTTTGAAGAAAACAACTCAAAAGCTATCTTTATCGATATAGGTTCTCATGAAGAAGTGTATTAATAAAATAACTTAAATATCTACTTTTACACCATTATCCAATTATAACGATCCACGCTTGCACCATCGCCATCAAGTGCGCCAGTGCCGTCATCAGCCGTTACCACTGCAAGCACCCACTGACTTTTTTTATTTTGGCGATAGTTACTAATAATATAAAGAGAATTATAAATTTTTACTGAAACAATCTACATCACTTTTTTTTCTTTTCTTGATTATGAATACATTTAAATTCTTGTTGTTCCACTACATGCCATAATTTTACACTCAATATATCTTGAGTATATAAGCATATAATTAATAATGATATATATAATGATATATATGTTACAAACTCTAAATCCCATATTTTTTCTACAATATATGTAAATATTAAAAGACTTAAACAAGAATATAAAAAAGAAGATTTAATTAATTCTCTCATTATATGAATTATATTTATACTCCTTTTACTTTCTACTATAACCATCCAAAAGTACATATAAAATCCAAAAAAACCTATTATAATATCAAAAATTGGCAATAAATTACCTATAAATCCTGTGTACTTAACAAATTTTAAATAAGAATATCCTCTTAATAATCCGGTCCATCCGACATCAATACAAAATGGAGATATCATAAACCATATTGTTATAGCTGTTCTATTCATATATAAATACTTTATTTATTTTGTTCTTCCCAATATTTTTGATATGATTTATTTCCTATTAGCCATCCTGCTGCTTCTACAATACTATTAAACTTTGGAGGTTTAGCAGATGGCACAAATCCTTTTGCATAGCCTAAAAGAAATTCTTTTCTTGTTTTTGGATCAGATATTATTTTATTTACTATTCCGGTTCCTAATTCATAGCCAGCCTCCATTGTTTGACCTGACTTATACGCTCCTGCTGTAAAATTTAATAATCCTGCTACCATCCCTGTTAATTCACCACTATCTATAGCTGCTTGAAATTCTTCTGCATAAAAACCATTCATATTTTTACCACATTTCTCTATAAGCTTTGAAAAATCTGGTCCAAAAAATCCTTTCACAAATCCTGTTGCAAAACCTATTGATGTTGATGTAATCTTATTTTTTGCTTCATTAAATGGCGTTTCATATTTATATCGTAATATATCTATTACAAATGATATTGGATCTGTTAATCCTAAATCAAGTGGATTCAATGATTGATTCCCATCCGGGTCCACCAGTTTCACCGGATTATCCCCAGCATAGTGATACACATCCATATTTACTGCATTAAACACCCCTCCCAATCCCGCTAACTTCTTACTGCCATCCTGCTGTAAGTACCAGCAAAAATCATGTTCTGTGTCATAATCATTAGGTTTCGGAAAATATTTACCGTCCGCAAGCGCCG
Organism: Spirochaetota bacterium; assembly: GCA_029548025.1. The sequence goes on along the minus strand of JAKPOE010000423.1, from coordinate 605 downwards.
GGTCGGCCGATATCCATCTACTTACCCTCGCATCGTAATACCGTGCACCAAAGTAGTACAACCCCGTTTCCGCATCCAATTCCTTCCCGGTGAATTTGTACGGTGTGCTGTAGCCGTCTGATGTTGCCTTATCCTCCACCCATGTTTCGCCGTAGGGCAGATACTCTATACGCTCGTGGTACGAACCAGCGTTGTTTGTCAGCACACTGCTTGAACCAAGATGGTCGCTTGCGTAGTAATACGTTGCAGGGCTTGCTTCATCCCTGTGCTTCACCACGCTTGCCACCCGTGTGTTGCCTACAAAGATATGGTTGCTTGCTATTACCGTTTGCGGTGCACCGCTTTCAACATAGCCGGTGTCAATATAGATGCTCTTTCCATACGGTCCATCCTTGATGATGCGCATGCCTTTTGCATCGTAATTGTACTGTGTTGTTACACTTGCTCCGCTGGTGGTGTCCACCGTCTTTGTGAGTCTATTATCGTCATCCCATGAGAGGATGCGGTTAAACTGTTTTGCTGTGTCGTACACCGCTGTCATGTTGCCATTGGCATCGTAGCGATAGGTCAGGTTATCGTTGATGCCTGCCACTGCATGCGGTTTG
>JAKPOE010000388.1 GCA_029548025.1 Spirochaetota bacterium | reverse complement strand
GCTAATGTAACAATTCCTGGCTGAAAAATAGTTGCATATTGCACTGCTGCATTAACATGAGAATGGCTATCAGAAGGCAATGAGGCATATGCGCAGATCTGAGCAATCTGGGCACAATAGTTTTGTTTAGAAGATTGTACTGTTGTGCAAAGCATGCGTATATAGCGTGCATTAAACTGATACGAACCAAAGATATATGAGCGGTTAGCTTCGGCTTTAAATCGTTTTAATTCAGCTATGGTTGTCCATATCTTCCCGTCCCCACTTGATTCTATTGAAAATTGTTCAGGAAATAATTCTGCACTGGATGTTGAAATAAGACCAATGTGAGCAAGAGGGAAATCCCTTCCTATATCAATTTCAATCCACTGACGAGATGGTGTATTGCTTGTTTCAGATTCCCAATATTTTGCAGAATCATTCATTAATAAATTTGATGGATCATGCTCATATGATGAACATGAACTTGCGGTAATTGCACTTGCTCCCTGTATACCAACCTTTATCCCCCCTATCTCCGAAAAATATTTTGCAGCTATTCGCTTTGGTTTAATGATATACAGTTTCAAAAATTGGAATGCATTCATTGGCAGCAATACACGATACCTATCTTCATCAAGCGAATATCTGTTTTCTGTTTTTATTATCTTCCAGTTGCTGCCATCAACACTTGATTCAAGTCTAAAATCTGATGGGAATGTTGATTTGCCTGACGGAGAAGGAAACAACTCTATGACATTGACAGCCACAGCCAGACCATAATCAATAACAATATATTCGGCTGTAGCATTATGTGACTTATTGGTACACCAGAAGCTTTCTATATCGTCATTTAAAACATTGTCTGCTTTATTATCACCAGATGTACTGGATACTGAGTGTATTGCTCCCTTATAATAAGCTGATGTTAATATATTAACCGTATTCATCGTTTACTCCCCCACAGAAAATAAAATTATTCTTTTGGCCTTCTTGTGTACTAATGTGTAAAAAATCATCTAAATTTAAAAGCACATATTTTCTTTTAAGAATAAATAAAAGAATTAACATTTGCTTGATTTTTTATCAATTACTATTTATCTGTTACTATATCTTTTTTACCTTTTGTGGGCTCTTCTGAAAGTGGTTTTTTTATCTGATTAACAATGTGATTAAAAAATGGAAAATAGTTTTATCAATAGTTTGCACCCACAAAAGTATTACATAGTAAAGTTTTTGGTATCCTCTTATTAAGTATACTGTATACACATGGTTTACAAGCAACATGTATAATAGTCTTCAATATTCAAGGTACAATGTTTTAATTATTAATAAAATTTCAATGAAAATTTATAAACAATTACTATCAATAAAGAAGGTGTAATCCATGTCATCACCAATAACTGAAGAAAAAACTCCAAAAGGTTATGTTTTTAAAATAAATACTGTAAAAAGGCAATACGTATTATTTAATCAAAAAGGCGAACTCATCTATTCTGATGAAAACAAAACAAAACCATTCCACTCCATGAAAACAATTGTATTTATTGGTGTCCACCCTGGTGATGTAGCAATAAAGCAACCATATCAGCTTTTTAAGATACAAAACGCCTCAATAATTATTCCTTATATGTTAGAAAATAATACACGGCACTACATCTTTATTCCATCCGATAGCTATCTTGATCTAATACCCTGTATGGTAGAATATGCTAATGATATTGCATCATTCATCAGTTTTGTAAAAAAGGGGATTATGCCAGACTTCATCATTATAAATAGTGAATTGAGCAATGACGATAGTGCCATGATACAATCTCTTTGTCCATCGTCTCATGTTGAAATTGCAGGTCAATCTGTTGAACCACCAAATAATGATTCAAAACGTGCTGTAGATGCTGGCAATATTGATATTAATCTTTTATCAAATAATCCTGTATTTTTAGCGCGTGTCCATTTACGTAATCTGGATTTACCCCGGGTAAAACAGATTTTACTTGATATGGACCTTTCAGAATCTGATGCACAATATATCATCGCATTTTTAAATACAATGCTTCAGCATTCACAAAAAGAAGAGTTGCATAAGCACCTTGAAAAACTTAATGAATTAAAACATGCTTATGAATTTTATTATTATTGTATAGCTCATGATGACCATAATGTAAAACAACTCATAGAAAAAGCCGATAAAAAAGATCTTGTCACATTCCAGACATTAATACAAAAGGTAAAATTGCTTTTTCCAACAAAGGAAGAAAATTTACGGTTTGTTGATTTCGAAAATTACATCTGGGAAAAAAACAATGAACGTTAAAAAATTACTATCGCACATATTTGTATTACTCTTTTTTTCCGTATCCTATGCACAGCAGCCAATTGAAGTATATTTTACCAATCCTGACAGCAATGAAACAGTAACGCCAATACAAAAAGCCTTGATACATACCATCAACAGTGCTTCGGTGTCAATCTATGCTGCTTTATACGAACTATCCGATCCACTCATCATTGACGCATTATGCAACGCAAAACAACGTGGCATTGACGTCAGGCTTGTTCTGGAATCTGACAGGTTGAGCAGTACAGTAAAAACAAAACTGGAATCTTTTGCAATACCCATACGGCTGGATAACCGCAAAGGATTTATGCACAACAAATTCTTTATTTTTGACAACAAAGCAGTCTGGACAGGGTCATACAATACCACTGAGCGCGAAGCAAAGCTCAACAATAACAATGCTGTATATATTGACAATGAAGAATTAGCTTCAATCTATTTAGCCGAATTTAATGAAATGTTCCAGGATGGCATTTTTGGCAACAGAGGTGACAACAATCCTTTGCCTTTTTTGTTTAACAAATATTATGTCAAAATAGATGATATTAATATGAACGTTTACTTTTCTCCCGACGATGATGTTGAACGCATTATTGTGAAGCGTCTGGAAAAAGCAAAGAAGTCCATTTACTTTATGGCGTTTTCATTTACCAGCGAAGCAATTGGTGAAGCAATGATCAATAAGCATTCACAAGGCATTACTGTTAAAGGTATCTTTGAAAAAAGAGATATAAAAAATGTTAATAGTGAATACATTAAATTAAAGGTTGAAGGGCTGGATGTATACTACGATGCCAATCCCAATACCATGCATCACAAGGTCATCATCATCGATGACGAGCTGGTTATTACCGGTTCATATAATTTTTCCAAAAATGCTAAAAAGCAAAATGATGAAAATTGCATTATGATACAGTCACCCCGAATAGCTCAATTGTATATAGAAGAGTTTAACAAACTATATAACCAGGCATATAAAGCAGCCGTCAAAAAAAGGAAGTAATTCCATAAAAAGTACTTTACATATTCTCCATAGTTAATTGTTATATATTACATTAAAACATACTATCATAATACAATTGAAGTTATAAATATCATGAAGATAAAAAGTGCACTGGTCAACAGGTTTGTAGAACTTATAGAGGAAAACCATCAGGTTATCACCGAACAGTTTATGAACAATCTATTGCGCAATCCTGACACCATAGCGTTCAGAAAATTAGATCGACAGCTTGTATATGAGTTTGCCGATAACCTGTATCGCGAGCTTTCCAAATGGATTGCAAAAGATTACCCAAAAGAAGAGATTCTCAGGTTTTACCGAAAGATTGGCCATGAGCGCTTTGAGCAGGGTATCCCCGTTTCCCAGGCATGTAAGGCATTGATATTACAAAAACGCCATCTATGGCTTTTTGTACTGGATAAGCTGTACGATGACACCACTGCATACAAGGAAGCATTAACATTGAATAACCGTGTTGTTCTGTACTTTGACAGAGCGTCATTTGCCATGCTTCAGGGTTATGAAGACATGCTGTATCGTAAATTATAACGCTAATTTTTCCTTGCTTGCTATAAGCCTGGCAAGCACTCCCTCTAATTCAGCTTTTTTGTTTGTTTCCTTTTCTATGATCTTTTGTGGTGCTTTTTCCATAAATGTAGCATCATGTAACTTTTTTAGCACCTTATCAAGTTCACTTTGCATACGGACAATCTCCTTATCAAGACGGGCTTTTTCTTTTTCTATATCAATCAGGTCTTTCAGCGGCATAAAAATTTCACAATTGGGGAGTACCGCACCTGCATCAGTTTTACCGGGTTTATAGTCGGGGTTAAAGTCTACTGTTTCTAACTTCGCCAGTAACTTTATATTATGCGCCTGTCCCTGTAAACGTTGTTCAATGGATTTACCTGCCTTAATAATTACATGCCCCTTCTTATCTGGCGGAACATTCATTTCGCCGCGGATATTACGTATTCTATACACCACCTCTTTAAATAATTCAGCATCACTATATTCGTTTTCAAAATTATAATCCTCATTGTACTGGGGCCACGGAGCAACTACTATTCTCCCCTCATTGGTTGTAATAGTACTCCATATCTCCTCTGTTATAAATGGCATAAAGGGATGTAATAATTTCAAATACTCATGCAAAACAAAATACAATACCTGTTTGGCGATAGTTCCGGTAATAGCACCATTGTCATAAATCCTTGGTTTGGAAAGTTCAATATACCAATCACAGAACTCATGCCACCAGAAATCATACAGCGTTTGAGCAGCATCATTGAAACGATATTCCTCCAGTGCTTGAGTTGTTGTTTTAATAGTCTGGTTGAGTGCATGCAGTATCCATTTATCAAAAAGCTCTAACGAATTAATATCGAATGAAGAGGGGACAAAATCATCACCTAAATTCATACAAATAAAGCGTGTGCTATTCCATATTTTATTGCAAAATGCGCTGTAGCCTTCAATACGCTTTTCCGACAGTATGATGTCTCTGCCCTGAGCAGCAAAGATTGCCAGAGTAAATCTAAAGGCATCAGTGCCATATTTATCCATCATTATAAGCGGATCGATAACATTGCCACGTGATTTACTCATCTTCTGCCCATGCTCATCACGTACCAGTGCATGGATATAAACATCCTTGAAGGGGACATCATTCATAAACTTGCACCCCATCATGATCATGCGTGCCACCCAGAAAAAGATAATATCAAAGCCCGTAACCAGCACGCTGGTAGGGTAAAATTTTGACAATGCCTTTGTCTTTTCTGGCCAGCCGAAGGTAGAAAAGGGCCACAATCCCGAGGAAAACCATGTATCTAAAACATCCGGGTCCTGCTCAATATTTTTTGCATGACACATACTGCATTCTTTGGGATGTTCTAACTCAACCATGATATGTCCGCAATCCTGGCAATAAAATGCTGGAATGCGGTGACCCCACCACAGCTGGCGGGAAATGCACCAGTCCTTGATATTATGCATCCATTCAAAATATACCTTTTCCCATTGTGCCGGAACAAATCGTATTTTCCCTTCCTCAACTACCTTTATAGCTTCACGAGCCAGTGGTTCTGTTGTAACAAACCACTGTTTGGAAAGATACGGTTCAATAACAGTATGACATCGGTAGCAATGCCCAACAGCATGGTTATGCTCCTCAATTTTTTCTAAAAGTCCGGCATCCTGTAGGTCTTCCAGAATCTTCTGGCGAGCATCATACCGGTCAAGTCCCGTATACTTTCCTCCATTTTCATTGATAATTGCATTTTTATTGAAGATATTAATCTCTTCAAGGTTATGGCGTTTACCCATCTCAAAGTCATTGGGATCATGGGCAGGGGTTACTTTAACAAGCCCGGTGCCAAATGCTGGATCGACAAAATCATCAGCAATAATGGGGATTGCTCTTTCCATCAACGGCAACATAACCTTTTTGCCAACCAGATGCGCATAACGACTATCGCCAGGATTAACAGCAACAGCAGTATCACCCAGCATGGTTTCAGGCCGTGTTGTGGCAACGGTGATACAGCCATCACCATGTTCATAGGGATAGCGGATATAATACAGCTTACCTGCTAAATCCTTGTATTCGGTTTCAATATCACTTAACGCTGTCTCGCAACGCGGGCACCAGTTTATAATACGATATCCCTGATAGATTAATCCTTCCCTGTGCAATGCAACAAACACCGTGCGGACTGCATGTGACAAACCTTCATCCAGCGTAAAACGTTCACGCTCCCAGTCTAATGAACATCCCAGACGTTTCAGTTGCTCTTTTATCTGTCCACCAGAATGCGCTTTCCATTCCCAGACACGTTTTACAAATTCTTCTCTGCCTAAATCATATTTTGTTTTACCCTCTTTTAATAAAAGGCGTTCAACAACATTCTGTGTAGCAATCCCTGCATGGTCCATACCCGGCATCCAGCAGGTAACTTTCCCTTTCATCCTTTGCCAGCGAATGAGTATGTCCTGCAACGTATTGTTTAATGCATGTCCCATGTGGAGGTTACCGGTTACATTGGGCGGCGGTATTACTATAGAATAGGCATCGCGGGGATCATTTTCATCACCGTGAAAAAGTCCTTCCTGTTCCCACACTGTATACCATGTAGACTCGGCAATCTTTGGATTATACGATGCATGTAATTCCATACTCCACCACCTGTAATCTATTCTGTTTTGCTGGTAGTTAATTATTCAGCAGTATATGTAGTGTCAATGAATTTTT
>JAKPOE010000355.1 GCA_029548025.1 Spirochaetota bacterium | reverse complement strand
TTCTGGTTTATTGGCATGATGGTATGGTATCTAAGGAAATATAGTGAATCAGGTTCTCTGGTAGCGTATGATAAAGAATTTTTGCAGAAATTGCCACGCGATGATGTGTTTGTAAAAGTTGCCCTTTCCATGAAGTACATTACAAAAAAAGAGTTTTTTGCGCTATTCTTTTTTTGTTTCAGCTTTACCGGGAAGATATTTTTATTAATACCTATTATAACTTTTGTTGTATGCGCCGGAGCCTGTGTGCTGACAATCATCAATATAAAGTATTTAAAAGCAGTTAATACAATACGGTAGCCCTTGGCGATAGTATCTGGTAATAGAGTGCTTGCATGGGAAGGAATAATGTTATTTACAATGGGAACAGTTTTTTGCTGAGCATGCTGAACAAGATTGTTTATGGACAGAGGCACTTATCAGTGATATAATTTTTTCAGTATTATGTGAATGGCACTGAGGACATGGTGAAGGGTTACTATCGCCCATCTTCCTGAGTTCGCTGTAGATATGGTTGCAATTGTTACATTTAAATTCGTAGATTGGCATAGACGCACCATCACAGGAGTATTCTATAATACAATTATAGCACCTATTTATTTTTTATAAAAAATGTCTATAGTACAGTAACTATCACGAGTAACGTATGAATATTTTAATTACCAATGATGATGGTATTAATGCGCAGGGATTACAGGTATTGAAGGGGGTTTTATCAGATCATTATTCTGTTTTTTCCATTGCGCCTGGTACGGAGCGTAGTGGCTGTTCCAATGCCATACACATGCGCACAGAGATTACAGTAGAACAGATTGATGAATATTCATTTGCTGTTGATGGTTTTACTGCGGATTGTGTCAATATTGGTTTACACAGCGGGCTGATCCCACCGGTTGATCTGGTGATATCCGGTATTAACCATGGCCCCAATATGGGTGATGATATATATTTTTCAGGGACGGTTGCTGGAGCACGAACAGCATATATTTTTGGTGTAAGCGGTATTGCTGTGTCTATTGACAGCTACCAGGAATCAGATTATTTTAAAGATGCGTCATATTTTATACTGGAATTATTGAAGGATTATCCAATTCATGTAAAAAAATATCCATGGTTTTTAAATATCAATTATCCTGATTTGCCGTGTCATGCAATTAAAGGGATTCAGTATACCCAGTTAGGAAAACGGTATTACAGGGATGCATACCGTATTGTAAAACAATCGGGAAAGTTTTTTACCCTGGAATTGGATGGGACCATTGAGAATGAAGAAAAGGCCGGGAGCGATGTAACTGAGTTGCGCAATGGGTATATTGTTATTACACCATTATCCATTGATTGTACCGATTATAATTATATGAATCGATTGCAAAAACGAGCGACAACAAATCATATATGGAAGAGTTAGCATTACACAAGCAGATACAACAGCTATTACAAGAAGCACATCTCTTGCTTAGCGAAAAGAAAAATATTAGAGGTGCCATTGCCACTCTGGAAAAGCTTGAAAAAATGGACCCTGAAAATCCATTAGTTTTGTATAATCTGGCTATAGCCCATGCTCATTGTGAGGATTATGCCAGAACAGCAGAGTATGCAGTCCGTTGTATTGCATTGCCTATGACTTTTATTGATGTGAAGCAGGTTAAGAAGGTATATATTTATGCTTTAATTCAATCAGAAGATTATGAAAAAGCTTTCCATGAGATAGAAACGTATGATGACATAGATGAAGTGCTATTGCAGTTTGAGGCATTTGCTTTAGAAAAGATGGGGGATTATAACCATGCATTGATGATCTATGAAAGAATTTATAAAAAAAATTCTAATAATATAAATGTATGTAATGCTATCGCATACATCCTGGCTAACCTGCCAGAAGGCAATCTGGACAGGGCATTGGAGTTAGCAAAAAAAGCCTATCAACGTGAACCCCATAATGCGGCATATTGTGATACAATTGGGTATGTATATTTTAAAAGGGGGCAACTGAATATGGCTAAGAAATATTTAAAAAAAGCTTTTGCAATAAAGCCTGACCACAGGGAAATACGCAAACATATTGCCGAACTATTAAATATACCATAGCATAATAATGTTGTGAAAATCATATGCTGGAGATAGTTATAATATGTTCTTATTATGCCAAAGTGTTGAATTATAACAATATTAAATTTATAAAAAGTTGTTGACGTGAAAAAGAAGGTTAGATATAAAGTTTAAATTCAATAATCTTTTTTTATATAATTTCATATAAATGTTAACGATAGGTATTATAGCATTGAATATTTATGGCGAAAGAGGATTGTTACTCTATGAGTAAAGAATTGCAGGAAAAAGCAGAAAAGATGATTAAAGATCTTCAGGAAGCATTACAGCCTATAAAAGAAGAACTATTGCGTGTGAAAGGGGAACTTAAATAGAATAATATATTACTATTGAATGAAAGAGGTATTATAATGCCAGCAAAAGGACAAAAACGACGACAGCAAATAGTTGACACTGCAAAAAAAATGTTTATAGAGCAGGGATTTCAGAGCACACATATTGGACAGGTTTGTGAAGCATTGAATATTGCACGGGGTACTGTTTATCAATATTTTGGTAATAAAAGAGAAATTCTCTATGCTATTTTAGAATCAATAGAAGAAAGTATTGACGACATTCTTGATCCTGATGATTTGCGCGATCTTTTAAAAGATAATCCATCTCAAAAAGATATTATAAAATTTAATACTGAGAGAATTACAGAATGTGTGAAAGCTATTATAGAAGAACCCATAGTAATAAAATTAGTTTTTAAAGATATTGTTGGTATTGATGAAGAAGTTATTGAGCGCGTTGACCAGTTTTTAAAACATTTAATCAATATAGTATCACGAGATGTTGAAGAGATAAAAAAGAAAGGTCTTTATAAAAAGACATTACATTCTGATATTACAGCTATGATTCTCATTGGGTCGATTATGCTATTGGTATATCAGTTTGATAAAGAGAAAAAGGATGTTACTGATAAAGAAGTTATCAATGCACTTGTTACCCATTATTTCACGGGTGTATTAAAATAATAGTTGCAACAATAATAGTATTATATCCCGGCTTATATGAGCCGGGTTTTTTGTTGATATAAATCATATATACAATACGGTGAGCCAAATATTTATATGGTGATAGTTTTATGAAAAAAATGAGTATGATTATCATAGTATTGAGTGCTTGTATTGCAAATTCATTTGCTGATATTGATTGCTCAAAGATTTTGATTGAACAGATATATGATGAGCAATCATATGTAGACCTTTCAGATGAATGTATTGAAAAATTTAAATATATCATTGTGAAAGGTAAAGATACAGAACAAAAGATAAAAGCGTTAACAATATTACGAAAAAGTAAAGTGGGTAAAAACTGTCATTTTTTTAAGGATATATTATTATCAGTAAATTCAATTGCTGTTCAACAAATGGTAATAGAAATTATTTCAGATATTCACGATAAACAGAGCTTGCCTATAATAATACATTATATAGAATCTCCTTTTTATGCAGTGCGAGAATCGGTAATAATGGCATTAAAAAAAAATGGTGATGACAGGATGTATCCTCATATTATTAAATTAGCAAAAAGCGATGATGCTATCAATAGAATTTATGCGCTGGAAGCATTATACCACCTGTATGACAATAGATTTTATGAAATTGTAGTACAATTATTAAAGGACCCAAACAAATCAGTACGATATTTTGCATTGGGATGTGTTCGGCACAATGAAATAAAGACCGCACTGCCATATGTTCGCACTATTGCAATCAATGATGAGAATGAAGAGGTGAAGGTTGAAGCTATTTCGGTTTTAGCTTCGTTATATGATAAAGGTGCTTACTATATTTATGTTCGATCGCTGGGTAGCCATTTGGATGGTGTCAGGGAAGCGGCAGTTGACGCATTAATACAATTTCCTTCACGCGATAGTGCTCTTTATTTATCACGGCAGTTATTAGCTGAAGATGAAACCTATATTAAGCGAAAAATAGTTAAGGCTCTTATAACGTTCAGGACTGCTGGCGATATCCGGGGTATACAAAAAATTTTGAATTACGATGACAATCCATCGTTGCGTATGTATGCAGCCTATGCTTTCGGAATCATCAAAGATGAACGGGCAATCACACTGTTAATAAAGGCAATGGATGATGATGATTATAGGGTACGAGCTGAGGCAGCTAACGCACTGGGAAATTTCAAAGGAAAAATTGTTGTCATTGCTTTGCTTGAAAAGTATGAGAAGGAAAGCAGTACCTATGTCAAAACTGCGATACTCTATTCATTAAAAAAAATTTGCGATAAAGGTTCTTTGCAGAGATTATTCTCTCTATACTGTAATGAAAATGATGCTATTCATAAAATGATTTTACAGCAAACCATACATCATATAATAGCACGAAGTTTTAATCAATATTAGCGTGTAATTTCGCAATAATTTAATGAAAGTAAAAGGTAGCTTTATGAAGATAGCTATTGCACAAATTGATCCGGTCATAGCAGATATTTCAGGGAATTATCAAAAAATTAGCAAGTATGTTCATCAGGCTATACAACAGGGTGCTGAATTGGTTATTTTTCCAGAAATGGCTACCATTGGCTATCCGCCAATGGATTTATTGGAACATAAAAAACTTATTGATGACAACTTGAAGTCACTGGAAATAATCGCAACATTGAGTAACGATTGTGGAATTATTTGCGGGTACGTGGATTATGATCATGATAATCCTCCTATGTTATTTAATGCTGCTGCATGTATGTACAAAGGGCAAATACAATCAAAGCATTACAAAACACTTTTGCCTACCTACGATGTGTTTGATGAATTACGCTATTTTTCGCCGGCATCTATTCAGGAGCCAATGAAATTCAAAGGGGTAAACATAGGTTTAACCATCTGTGAAGATATCTGGAATGATATGAGTATAAGTGAAGATAGTTTTATGGAATATCGCCGTTATAATGTTGACCCTGTTGAAAATTTGATAAAAAAGGCGCAGAGTTTATAGTAAACATTTCTGCATCACCTTATGTAAAGGGGAAGAATTCCATCAAATGGAACAAGATACAGCATGTTGCAAAAAAATACCGTGTGCCGATAGTTTA